>PXBM01000098.1 GCA_003566935.1 Syntrophomonadaceae bacterium
TCAGCAGGTACTTCCTTCGGATAACTGGAGCGCAAATCCTGCTCCAGTTTTTCAACAACTTCTTCCCAGCGAGAAAGAGGAATATTTCTTTTTTGGCCGGCTAAAACAAGCCCTTTCAGAATCTTATTTGGATCAAATAGCTCCCGCCGCCCATCACGTTTCACAACCACGATCGGTTCTTCTTCCATCTTTTCCATGGTTGTAAATCTGTTCTCACAGCTGATACATTGTCTCCTGCGCCTGATTGAAGATGCATCCTGGGTGGAGCGGGAATCGACAACCCGGGTGTCGATTTCGCCGCAATAGGGGCATTTCATTAATTTATGCTCCCCTCTATATATTGCATTTGTTACATTATAGAGCACTATATATTGTGTGTAAACCCCTAAATTGATTTTTTCCAAATCTTTTTTCGTGCTCCTGGTAGCAGCTTATTTGCTGATCGCTATGCGCTAAAGTATGCGCTTCAACAGCAGGCAAAGTCCATAGGAGTTAGCATGAACGTAAAGCCCGGCGTGCAGATTACCTGCGCGCCGGGCCTGATACCTCTTTAGATGAAATTGCTTAGCCGGGTTTACTCGTTTACAAGCCTGTCATTCTGCTGCCAGCGTGACCAGGCCGGGGCATCAAGATTTTCACCCCGTGCATAGGCACTGCTTCCCACTGCGGCCAATCTCGGCTTGGAGCTTTCCTGCTTGATGGTAAAGCCGGTAGCTATAACAGTGACCCTAACCGTATCCTGGCAGCTTTCATCGATTACTGCACCGAAAATAATATTAGCATCGGGATCAGCAAACTCAGCCACAATCTCCGCAGCTTCATGTACTTCATGCAGACTGATGTCCGTTCCGCCGGTGACATTAATCAATACACCTCTTGCTCCTTCAATGGATGTTTCCAGCAGCGGGCTATTAGTGGCTGATTTGGCTGCTTCAACGGTACGGTTTTCACCACTGCCCTGTCCTACGCCCATCAGGGCGGGACCGGTTTCCGCCATTATTGTGCGAACATCGGCAAAATCAAGGTTAATTAAACCAGGCACGGCAATCAGGTCTGAAATACCCTGGACACCCTGCCGGAGCACATCATCTGCTACCCTGAAGGCTTCAAGGATTGGCGTTTTCTTTTCAACTATCTGCAGCAAACGATCGTTAGGTATTGTAATCAGTGTATCCACACTGTCTTTAAGGGCCTTGGCTCCTTCTTCAGCTTGCTGCTTACGCTTCCTGCCTTCAAATGAGAAAGGTTTGGTTACTACCCCGACAGTTAAAGCGCCAATTTTTTGCGCAACTTCTGCAATTACCGGAGCAGCACCGGTTCCTGTTCCTCCACCCATGCCGGCAGTTATAAAAACCATGTCTGCGCCCTTGAGCATATTCTCGATATCATCGCGGCTTTCTTCTGCCGCCTTGTACCCGATTTCTGGGTCTGCCCCTGCACCGAGTCCCTTGGTAAGCTGTTCACCGATTTGAAGCTTTGTTCCGGCATTAGCCAGGTACAGAGCCTGCGCATCGGTGTTCACAGCGCAAAAATCCACTCCCTGCAAACCTGCAGCTATCATTCTATTAACGGCATTACTGCCTCCGCCACCTACACCAACAACTTTTATCGAAGCATATTGCTCCATTTCAATATCAAACTCAATCATCAAAAGCACCTCCTGTAATTGGTATGCTCTTTTAGTCTACTATATCTGTCAGCCAGTCTTTAATACGCTGCCAGAGCCCAGGCCCGCGTTTTTTGGTCGGCTTGCTTACTTCCGAAACAAACATCCTCGGCTGGTAACGCTGCACGTAGTAAAGCAGTCCGACTACCGTTGAATAAGTTGGGTTTTGAACACCTACTGTTTCAAATTCAGCCAACCTGATCTGGTCTGTTTCAAAAAAATGACGGGAAGCTTCAACAATACCGTTCATTGACGATACTCCGCCATGCAGAACCAATCCTGCCGGCGGCAGATAAGGCCAACCCATTTTTATCATTTCTTCTCTGACGATTTGTAAAATTTCATGTACCCTCGGCTCGATAAATGATGTGAGCTCTCTTTCTGACACCAGCCTGAGCTCATTGCTGCCTACAGTTTTAATTTCTATTTTCGGCTCGCTTTCCGCATTTGAAATCAAGGCCGAACCATATTCTTTTTTTAGTTCTTCAGCGTTAAAATGGTTAATCCTTAAACCGGCAGCCAGATCGGTTGTAATATGGTCACCGCCGATCGGTGCTACTGCCATTTTTTGCAGCTTGCCATGCTGAAAGAGTGCTATCTCTGTTGTCCCGCTGCCAATGTCAACCAGGAATACTCCCAGGTCCCTCTCATCAGGAGAAAGGTAAACTTCTGAATTTGCCATCGCCTGCAAAATCAGTCCGTTGATAGTTATTCCAGCCCTGTTAACACAGCGTAATAGGTTGTGAAGAGAAGTAATTAAGCTGCTTACAACCAGGGCATCAACTTCAAGCCGCACCCCGAGCATGCCGACGGGATCTCTTATTCCTTCAAATCCATCGACAATATACTCGCGGGGAATGATATCAACAATTTCACGATCCATAGGCAGAGCAACAACTTTTGCCGCCTGCATTACCCTTTCGACATCATCAATGCGGATTTCCCGATCTTCGGCAGTGACAGCTACAACACCACGGTTGTTTATCAGTTCCATGTTCAGGCCTTTTAAACCAACATAAGCTGAATCAACTTTGAAGCCGGCCATTCTTTCTGCTTCTTCTATTGCAGCTACTATTGATGCTACCGTTTTGTCGAGGTCAACAATCACACCTTTTCGCACACCATCGGAAGGGCTCAGACCTAAACCGATAATGTTCACAGTACCATCGGGACGGGGTTCGCCAAGCCCAACCCTAACCTCAGCTGTGCCGACATCAATACCGACTATATAATTCTTTTTACTCACTTTAGTTCCCCCTAACCCTTCCCAGCATGGTGCAATTACTACAGATTATTCAACACATTTCAACAATTTCCTTTTTTTTATTTTTACGGATCCACCTCCCTTTTTTCAAGTACGGCGGCACTTGAGACTACTAAACGCTTTCCGGAGCGTACATCAATCCTGGCTCCTTCCAGATCCTCTGAAATATAAGGCAGGCTTAGTTCAACCAGTTCCATTTTTTGCTGCATATTTTTTGCGTTGCCAAGCCATATTTCCAGGTTGTCTGCAGTGTAGGCAATCAGGTTATAGCTCTCACTAAAATCAAGCTTTTCTATCTGAAAACGGTCTTTTTTATTCCAGTTTGAAAAAAACTTCTGCAGGATTTCCCTTCTCAGTGTGCAGTTCAGGGCAATCCCGGGTACAACCAGCTCACCACTTATCCCTGTAATTTGCAGATAATCTTCATCCGGTTCATCAATATTTTCATAAGGAACCACGCCAGAATCAATTAACCAGTAACCATCAGCGGTGACAATATAAGCGACGGGTTCTCTTCGATCAATTTTGACTAAAACTTGATCAGGCAGGGTCCGTTTAATTTGCACCGAGCTGATTGAGGGAAATTCTTCTTTGATTTTTCCTGTAATTGTATCTTCATTAATAAGAAAAATGCTTCTACCCTTATTAATGCCACCGACTTCTGCCAGCTCAGCAGCAGATACTTCCATTGAGCCTTCCACGGTTATACTGTTAATCCGGAAGAATTGTTCGCCTTCTTTCAGCAGTAACACAATGACCACAACAGTGACCAGTTTGCAGAGAAACCGGAACGCTCTTTTCCAGCCAGGTTGAGCATTGGTTTTATTCTTAACCAGCTTGATGTGGTCACTATTGCCTTTCATGATTTAGCTCTCCTCACCGATAATTTTTACTTCAGGCTGCAGTTCAAGTCCGCAATCCTCTTTAACCATCTGTTTGACTTTCTCAATTAACCCGATAATATCTGCAGCAGTTGCTTCTCCGGTGTTAACTATAAAATTGGCATGCTTGCATGAAACTTCGGCTCCCCCGGTTTTCATACCTTTGCAGCCTGTTTCTTCAATAATTTTTCCAGCAGGCTGGCCGGGCATATTACGAAAAACGGACCCGGCGCTGGGCAGGTCGGGATGACGTTTCTCACGTTCACTTAAAAAATGTTCCATCATCTGCAGCGATTCCTCAATATCACCCTTTTTCAACTGCAGGATAGCTTCAACTACTATGCCGCGACCGAGAAGGTTGCTGCTACGGTAGCTGAAGTTAAGTTCGTCTCCTGCGAGGTTAATAACCTCCGCATCATAAGTAACCATTTTAACTGACCGAACCCGCTCACCAATATAACCGCCAAATGATCCGGCATTCATGATAATTGCACCCCCCAGGGAGCCAGGTATGCCTATACAGAATTCCAGGCCAACCAGGCCCTTTTCTGCAGCACTGCTGGCGAGGTAGGTCATCGGGGTTCCCGCTCCAGCCACCAGGGTTTCATTTTCCCGGTTGACATAGCAGAAAGCGGAACCGATATTTACAACCATCCCCCTGATTCCTCCATCACGAACCAGCAGATTAGTCCCATTGCCCATAACATAAAGCGGCAGGTCATACTTTTTCCTGAAACGAACAATTTCTAATAGCTCATCAAGGTCCGCAGGATTGAAAAAGTAGTCGGCGGGGCCTCCTACCTGCCAGGATGTGTGGAGTGACATAGGTTCATTGACCTTAACTCCTGCTTTAAGTTTTTGGCCCAATTCCTGCTCAATATTCATGATGCAACCTCCTGCAGACACCGATACAACCTTTCCGCTGCATCGGGAACACCCAGGGATCTGCTTTTTTCTTTCATATCAGCCAGGTGCTTCGGTTCGTTTAAAAGTCTGTCAATTTCCTGCTGGAGAGTGAACCGGTTGAAATCTTTTTCTTCTATTAGTACTGCCGCACCAGCGTCAGACAGCAATCTGGCATTATAATACTGGTGATTGGCTACCACATTCGGAGATGGCACCAGAATGGCCGGTACACCCAGGGCTGTCAGTTCTGCCAAAGTGGTAGCCCCGCTCCTGGTTATAGCTAAGTCTGCCGCAGCAAGCGCTTCGGGCATTTCTGCCAGGTAGGAGAAAACTTTTATTTTCTCATTGGCATCTTCCAATTCTTTCATGACATCCCCATAATAAATATCTCCGGTTACGTAAATCAGGTTAACTCCTTCAGGTAACAACCCTTCATTTATATATTCAGTAATGACTTCATTTATCTTTAAAGCACCTCGGCTGCCGCCATAAATCAGGATAGTTTTTTGCTTCGCATCTAATCCAAAATACCTGCAGCCTTCTTCCCTGCTAAGCACCGAAACTTCCGAAGCTCTCGGGTTTCCCGTATAGGTTATTTTGCTGCGCCTGGGCAGCCTGCTTTTTGTCTCTTCAAAGGAAAGACAAACCCGCTTAACAAAGGGTGACAACCTGCGGTTAACAAGGCCAGGCAGGGCATTCTGCTCGTGAATAACTACAGGGTATCTTTTTAGCAGGCCCGATATAACCAGGGGAGCAGCCACATAGCCACCAGTGCCTAAAACTACATTCGGCTTAAATTTATCGATAATTCTGCCTGCCTCCCTGAGACCGCGCAGCAGGTCAAACACTACCGAAACTATCTGTTTGAAGTTGCGCTGAAAACCGCGCACCGGGATTATTTTAAGCTGAAAACCGGCTGAAGGAACAATTTTATTTTCTAAGCCTTTTTCTGTACCGACAAACAAGATATCGATTGCACTGTCTTCTGCCTGCGCAAAACGGGCCAAAGCCAGGGCTGGATAAATATGGCCTCCTGTTCCTCCTCCACCGATTAGAATCTTCATTTTCAGGCGCTCCCTTTGGACGGTGCATTTATTCGTCCGTGTTTTGAAATGTTTAGCAATATCCCCAGGCTCAGCAGCGTAAAGAATACTGAACTGCCTCCTGCACTGATTAAAGGTAAATTAATGCCGGTAACCGGTAATGAGCCGGTAACAACCCCTACATTAATCATAACCTGGACAGCTATTATAAATATAATGCCACCTGCCAGAAGGCTGCCAAAAAGGTCAGGCGCCCTCTGGGCTATAAGAAAACCGCGCCAGATTAACACCA
>PXBM01000235.1 GCA_003566935.1 Syntrophomonadaceae bacterium
CCGGTCCTGGAAATCTGGCATTATTACAGGGAAGAAGCTTTGTTTGATCCGTCAAGTGCTGAACTGCCGCCTATGGAGAGATTGCAGCAGGCAGCAGAGCATACTGATATCGAAAAAATAATAGTAGATGAGGAACAAAATACTGTTTTTCTACCTGAGCCTGAGATGAGTCTCGATGTCGGGGCCGTTGCTAAGGGGTATGCCATGGAAATGGTAGCCTCGGAGCTTATAGATATGGGTTTGGAGTCGGCTATTATCAGCGCCGGTGGCAACATTAAAACGATTGGTCAGCCTAAAGAAGCCGAACGTGATCGCTGGGGGGTCGGGATCCAGGACCCTGATGAAACCGTTGTTAGCAGTGGTGGCGATAATTTGCTTGATGTGATTTACCTTGCTGAAGGCAGTGTGGATACAAGCGGCGATTATCAGCGCTACTACAGGGTTAACGGAGAAATGTACCACCACCTGATTGACCCGGATACCCTGATGCCAGCCAATCATTACCGGGCAGTAACGGTTGTAGCAACCGAGCCAGCACCGGCAGACTTTATGTCGTCTGCTCTCTTCCTGATACCCTTCGAGGAAAGTCTGGCCCTGGCTGAAAGCATGGATCAGTTTGAGGCTCTCTGGGTCATGCCCGATAGTGAAATAAGGATGACTGATGGCATGCAGGATCTTTTACAAAGCTACGGAGCAAACAGGGAAGAATAAATAGAAGAAGCATGCAGCCAGTTAATAGCTGCATGCTTTTTTCATGACTTTCAGTCTGATAGCTTATGCGTCCCATTTTCCTTCTTTTCTCAAGTCTTCAACGATAGATTCGGCAAGGACTTTTAATTCCTTTTTATCTACCTTGGCTACCCGGGTCAGGGGAAAATCTTTATCCTCGGGCCAGATTTCCACATGCTGCGGGCGTTTGTATGAAGCAATATTCTGGCAGTGCTCCATGATTTCATCCGCAGTAAGGGTTTCTCCCTTTTTAGGCCTGATGAAGACAAATATACCTTCATCGAAAACATTATGCTTAACCCCCACTACATCAACTACATCAACTTTTTGGTGAGAAGCAATAAAGTCCTGAACTTCATCGGGAAAGACCTGGTACCCTTTTTGCTTGATCACAAACTTTTGGCGCCCGGCCAGGTACAGGGCCCGGTAACTTCCCATATTTTTAAAATAACCCATGTCGCCTGTATAAAGCCAGCCATCTTTACTGATGGCTCGGTCAGTTTCCGCGGGCATATCATAATAACCCTGAAAAACTATCGGCCCGCTAACACAGATTTCACCGACCTCTCCGTCTGAGATTTCTTCACCGGCTGTTCCGTCGTCATTTACCGGTTTACGGATAGTAACAGGTGCCAGATCGTCAAAAGAACGGCCGACCTGACCGGCCATTTCTTCAACTGAAATGCCCTTCGGTGTAAAGGTGTAAAACCCGGCTGTCTCAGTCATGCCGATTCCAGTTCCAAAATTGGGTGCCATTTCGGCCAGCTTATTAAGAAAAACAGTGTCGACAGCAGATCCGCCGTATATGGCATACTCGAGACTGCTTAAATCATAGTCTTCATATTCGGGTAAAGCCCATTCGATCCGGAATTGGGTGGGAATTTGGCCAAAGGCATTAACCCTGTGTTTTTCAATTGCCTCGAGGGTCAGCTTTGGATCAAAAATTCGTAGCAGTATCGCGGTTCCGCCTGCATAAAGGGTTGTCATTAGCTGTTCTGTTACACAACCGACGTGGCTTGGCGGCAGGTTAACCAGCATGATCATGCTGCTTCCATCCATATCGACTCCACGGTAGAGAATTTCATTTTGGACTATGATATTTTCATGACACATTACTGCCGGTTTAGGTTCACCTGTTGTTCCGGTAGTGAAGATAATCAGGGCCGGAGTTTTAGTGTCAACTTTAGCATAAGCTTTTTCCAGCTGCCTGGAAAAGATATTTTTCACCTTTAAACACACTATTTTACCTTTGGCCATCATGTCAGTGATGGCTACTGCTCCATCAATGATGTCGCCGGGTTCCGGATCTGGGGTGAATTGAACCAGGTGTTCCACAGAAGAACAGTTGTCACGGACCGCTTTGCCAATTTCTCGGAAGTCGATTATGGGAGTTTTACCCAGAAAGAAGAATGCTTTCGGCTTGATTTTATCAAGGTCACGGACCACTTCATTTTCTTTCAAGCGGACGTCAAGAGGGGCGATAATAGCTCCGATTTTAAAACAGGCATACATAAGCAGGATATGTTCCGGGACAAGCACCAGCATAGTTGCTACCCGATCGCCTTTTTTAATGCCCATGTCAAGCAGGCGCAGGGCAAAAAAATCGACCATTGTTTCAAACTTCTTGTAGGTTATTGTTTTGCCATCTTCGTGCTGAATCAAGGCCGGCTTGTCGGGGGTTTCCTTTGCCCACTTTTCTACGTAAGAATTAAGCAGCGGTAGTTTCCAGTCATTGCTGTTCAAAGCTTTCCCTCCAGTTTTACTTTATATTTTTTACTATGATTCGCTGCTTCCCGCTCAGATCCTGCCCGGTGTACAGTTTGTTCAACTACAGTTACCAGGTGAAAGAGTAAGGGAACCTTCGCTGACCGCTTCCCTGCCTTCCTGGTTCAATACATGAAAGAGCAGTGAAAGGCTGTTGCTGTTTTCCCTGCGCTCAAGCAGCCTGATCCGGATAAACGTATCAGGCAAAACCATGCCCCTGAATCGACAGGTTATTGATTTTACCAGGTTAGGATTTGCGCCGGCTTCCCTGTTGACCAGCTCACGTATGGCGTGAGCCAGGGTACCCATACCGTGATAAATAATGTCGGGCAGGCCGACACTATGCGCAAAAGCGGGGGAGGTATGGATTGGAAAAGGTACATTTGCGCAGCCCTCGTAAATATAGCAGTCAGAACGGGTAATCGGCTGAGCTTTTTCCCAAATGAAAGAATCATTATCAGCCGCAGTTATGGTTGACGGTATCTTTTCAGAGCCCCGGCCTCCGTCGGTGCACTTAACTCCACGCAGCATTCCACCGATATATTCAGTAAATAGAAGTTTATGATCGCTGTTAAATGCCGGTAGTTTAAATACTATGTGAGTTCCTTTATTTTCAGGGTGAATTGCAGTAACTTCCCCCCGGATGGTGATACTATCCCCGGGTTTTAGAGGTCGAAATATTTTCAGGTGTTCTGAGTAGTGGACCAGCTGAAATAAGACTTCCGGTGGATAATCAAGGGCAATATACTGATCAATATTTTGAATTATAGGCCAGGTAACAGCAGATATCAGGGTTGGCGCAGCAATTAAGCCCCTGCTTGCTTCATCATCAAGGTAATACGGGTTTGGGTCGTTTACAGCCGCAGCGTAGTTATTAATCTGCCTCTGGGTTATTACTGTTTTGTATTCAAGCAGTTTGCTGCCTACTGCTTCAGAAGTAATTTGCATTTCTATCACCTGTTTCGCTAATATTATTTGTCTTAAAGTTATATTATAATGGAGATGGAGGTGGATAACAATCGGAGCAATAAAAGCGATTGAAAACAGGGTATCAGTTCGCACTTATGCAGATACTCAGCCTGATTTAAGTATTCTTAAGCAGCTTGAAGAGTACATTAATGAAATAAACAGGGGTCCCTTTGGCGCAAAGGTACGTTTTCGCATCCTGAAATTTGATGATATGGATGAAAGGGAAATAAAACGCCTGGGAACATACGGGGTGATCAGAGGGGCTAAGTATTTTATCCTGGGAGCGGTTGAAGAAAAACCTCGGGCCATGGAAGACCTGGGGTATACCATGGAAAAAATAATATTAAAAACCACATCACTTGGCCTGGGCACCTGTTGGCTGGCAGGAACTTTTAGACGCAGCGCTTTTGCTGAAAAGATGGAGTTGACGGAAAGTGAATTGCTCCCGGCAATTACCCCGCTTGGCTATGCTGCTGAAAAAAGATCCACCCTTGATAAGATGATGAGAAGAAGTGCCGCCTCGAAGAAAAGAAAGCCCTGGTCTGAGTTATTCTTTAAGGATGTCGATAAAACTCCCCTGACGGAAAAAGAGGCTGGAAATTTCAAGCAGGTTTTGGAGGCAGTAAGAATAGGCCCGTCGGCATCAAACCGGCAGCCCTGGCGTATTATCAGGGAAGACGCTGCGAGGTTTCACCTTTATTTAGAGGAAAATAAAATGTATAACAGGATGCTGGGCAAAATAAGGATCCAAAATATTGATATGGGCATTGCCATGTGTCACTTTGAACTGGCGGCTCGTAAATTAAAGCTGCCCGGTTCCTGGAAGGTTGGCCTGGAGGATCCTTTTCATACCGATATGCAGTATATAGCCAGCTGGTATTGATGGATGAAAGGCAAACGGGAGACCTGGATTGCCGTCCGGATCTCCCGATTTTATAATTAATGTGAAAGATGCCGGGGAATTAAGCTAGAGCATTTCGTATCGGGCAGTAAAATGCCTGAGGATCTTAGCCTGGTAAATAATTTTCAAGCCATTGATATTACTTTTACGCTCCGCAATGCCTTCAAAGGCTTTTGCCACCATGTCCATGTGACGGTCGGTATACGCCCTCCTGGGGATAGCAAGGCGGACCAGTTCCTGGGGTGGATATACTTCTTCCCCGGTTTCCGGGTTTGTATAGCCGAAAGTGCTGGTGCCCAGTTCGATTGACCTGATGCCTGCTTCCCTGTAAAGCTCAACCGCCAGGGCCTGGGCAGGCAGTTTTGTCTGAGGTAGATGTGGCAGAAACCTGGCCGCGTCAACGAAAACGCCGTGACCGCCCACTGGTTTGATAATCGGGACATCTGCTTCGGTTAGTTTGCCTCCCAGGTAATAAACCTGTCCGATCCGGTCTTCCAGGTAGTCTTCTTCTGTGCCTTCGTACAAACCGCGGGCCAGGGCTTCAAGATCACGCCCGGCCAATCCGCCGTAGGTACGGAAACCTTCGTAGCAGATCTGGATTTGGACAGCATCTTCATACCAGTCTTCGTTGTCTTTAAAAGCCAAAAAGCCGCCAATATTAACCAGGGCATCCTTTTTTGAACTCATAGTACAGCCGTCGGCATAGGAAAACATTTCCCGGGCAATATCCCTGATTGACTTATCGGCATAGCCGCTTTCTCTGTGCTTAATAAAATAACAGTTCTCTGCATACCTGGCAGCATCAATAATCAGAGGACGCTTATACTTTTTAGCCAGAACGGAAACCTCCCGCATATTTTCCATTGATACGGGCTGGCCGCCGTTGCTGTTGCATGTAACAGTCATGATAATCAAGGGCGCACGCTCAGGGCCATTATCTTGGAGAGTTTTTTCCAATGATTCCAGGTTAATATTGCCCTTGAAGGGGTGATCAAGTTCAGGATCCAGTCCTTCATTGATTACCAGGTTAACGGGATTTGCTTTGCGCAGGCGGATATGTCCCTCGGTTGTATCAAAGTGCATGTTGCCTATGACATCCTGTTTTTCATCAACAAACATGGACATCAGGATGTTTTCGGCAGCCCTTCCCTGGTGGGTCGGTACTACATAGCTGTAGCCAAAAATATCATTAATGGCATCGCGGAGGTTATAGAAGTTATCACATCCTGCATACGATTCATCTCCAATCATCATTCCTGACCACTGGTTGGCGCTCATCGCCGAAGTTCCGCTATCGGTCAGCAGATCAATATAAACATCCTCTGCTTTCAGGTTAAACAGGTTATAATAAGCTTCCTTTATTAATTTTTCCCTGGCTTGCCGATCTTTCTGCCTGATTGGTTCGATCATTTTAATGCGATAAGGTTCAGCATAGCTGTCTCTGCTTCTCAATAGCCCGGCCTCCATTTTTTATTTATAGAATACCATATAATCAGCGGTTAAAGAATTGAAATAGAGTAATCTTTTTGTCTGAATATCTGTGTTCGGGAGATTACTGCTGAAGCAGTTCCTAAAAACTGTTTATGCGGGTCCGGACCCCCGTCGCATAAATCAACTCTTCGGGAGTGTGAGTGCAAACCCAGCCTACCTTTTTGCCTGTTTGATCGAATTGCACGGTCAAG
>PXBM01000108.1 GCA_003566935.1 Syntrophomonadaceae bacterium
CTGACAGCAAGGGAGGTTGAAAGCTATTAACGAGAAAAAGCTGAAAGAACTACTTTCGGCAGTACAGCAAGGTGAAGTGAATGTTGATCAGGCAGCAGAGAAGCTAAGTCTGCTGCCCTATGAAAATCTTGGATTTGCCAGGGTTGACCACCAGCGCTACCTGAGCCGCGGCTTTCCCGAGGTGATCTATTGCCCCGGCAAAACAGCGGAACAGGTTGTGGCTATATTTGGACGTCTGGCGGCAACCGGAGGAACAGTCCTGGCAACCAGGGCGGAACCGGTTGTTTATGAAGCCGTAAAGGTGGTTCATCCCGAAGCCGAGTACCATCGGACGGCCAGGGCCATAGTGTTGCGAGGAGATAGTGAACCAGAGCCAATCGGTTGTGTTGCTGTTGCTTCAGCCGGAACGGCGGATATGCCGGTGGCTGAAGAAGCGGCTCTTACCGCTGAACTGCTGGGCAGCAGGGTAGAGCGCATCTTTGATGTTGGAGTAGCTGGCATTCACCGCCTCTTTGACAACTGGGATAAGCTAAACCAGGCTCGCGTTATAGTTGTCGTAGCCGGGATGGAAGGGGCCCTGGCCAGCGTGGTTGGCGGCCTGGCAACCTGCCCGGTTATTGCCGTTCCGACCAGTGTCGGCTATGGCGCTAATTTTGGCGGGCTTGCCCCGCTGTTAACCATGCTGAATAGCTGCGCAACCGGTGTGGCGGTAGTAAATATTGATAACGGTTACGGTGCCGGGCATATCGCGGCCATGATTAACCGGGTTGGAGAGGAAGCAGCGAAATGAGCGGAAAAACAATTTACTTCGACTGCTACAGCGGAATCAGTGGGGATATGGCCCTGGGGGCTTTAATTGATGCCGGGGCTGATCTTGAACACCTCAAAGAGCTTTTGTTGAAAATGGACCTGGACGGCTACAGCCTGGAAACGGAAAAAGTCAGAAAGGGTGGATTGGCCGGAACCAGGGCTGTGGTCAGCCTGGAAGATAAGCAGCCGGAAGAAAGGCACCTTTCCGGTATCCTTGAACTGATTGATTCTTCTGAACTGCCCAAACCGGTAAAGGTAAAAAGTTCAGCAATTTTTACCAAGCTGGCCGAAGCGGAAGCAGCAGTCCACGGTATGCCTGTTGAAAAAGTCCATTTTCATGAAGTAGGCGCTGTAGATGCTATCATAGATATTGTCGGCACGGCTGCGGCACTGCACTTGCTCCAGGTGGATAAAACAATTTGTTCCCCGCTTCCGGTCGGCAGGGGTGAGGTGCAAACCGCACATGGCAGGCTGCCCCTGCCCGCCCCAGCCACCCTTGAGCTGATCGCTATGCGGCAGGTGCCGGTGAAGGGGGTCGATCATGACTTTGAAATGGTTACCCCAACGGGCGCTGCCATTGTTACAACCCTGGCTGAATCGTTTGGGCCATTTCCCTGCTACACTGTAAATGCAGTCGGTTACGGGGCGGGCACAATCGATCCCGGTTACCCAAACTACCTGCGGGTAATCCTGGGAGAAGCCGCCCGGCTCAAAGGGAGCTATGAAGAAGAAGTTACAATGATCGAAACCAATATAGATGACCAAAACCCGGAACACTTCAGTTACCTGATGGAGCAGCTTTTTACAAAAGGGGCCCTGGATGTTTACTTTACACCGGTGCAAATGAAAAAAAACCGGCCGGCAGTACAGCTGACTATTCTTTCTCCCCCTGAAAAAACAGATAGTCTTAAAGAAATTGTTTTTTATGAAACTTCCACCCTCGGTTTAAGGATCTATAACGCCCGCAAGGTGATGCGCCCGCGAGAGACAGTAACCATTGAGACAGAATGGGGGCCGGCCAGGGTCAAGACATCTCCGCCTGCTTCCGGGCAGAGCGAACTGCATTTTGCCCCGGAGTACGAGGATTGTAAAGAGTTAGCCCGCAAATCTGGGTTACCTCTCAAGGAAATTTACAGGATAACCGAGATGTTATTTCGCAACCAAAAACGAAAGTAGATCTGGAGTGCAAGATTTAGAATATTATTGACATAGGCACGAATTTGTAATATAAACAAATGAAAGGAGGAATCTAAAAATGAAGGCAAATAAGATTATAGAGCAGATTAGGAAACTCAATCGTGTATTCCTTAAACCGGAAAATGATGATCCGGATCTTAAAGATGCTATAAAAGTCGTAGCCCAGGTTACAGGAACAGCAGCGCTGCTATTGGATAAAGAAGGTGCAATTATCAGCAGTGATTCCGGGGAAGCCGGTACAGACGGCCGCCTTGAAAGCATTATTAAGGAGGGGGCAGTGACCGGAGATTCGGTGCTTGCTTCAAAAGCGAAGGCTGCGGAACCGGTAGTAAATGAGGAGTATAACAGTAAAGGTGATCAGAACTTTTACTATACAGTTCTGCCAATCCGCAGCGGTAGCAAAAGGTTAGCCTCCCTGATGTTGTTCAGCCCGGGAAAAGAGTTGAGTTCCGAGCAGTTGATCCTGGCTGAAGTCAGCGCAAGTCTCGCTGGTATGCATATCAAGCATGAAGCTACCGATCAGGAAGAAGAAGGAGTCCGCAACAAGGAATTAGCCGAAGGCGCCTTTGAGAGCCTTTCGTACTCGGAAGTAGAGGCTATCCGAGAGATCCTTAAAAACATTGATAACAATGAAAGTGTTGTCGTGGCCAGCAAAATTGCCGACAGCCTCGGTATTACCCGCTCGGTTATTGTTAATGCCCTGCGCAAGTTTGAAAGTGCCGGCATTATTGAATCGCGATCCCTTGGCATGAAAGGGACCCTTATTCGTGTAAAAAATACTCATGCTCTGGAACTAGTTGCCTCCCGTTCTGAAAAAATGGGCCAGTATTAGTCATATGAGAACAGTAAGCGTATAGAATTAGGCAAAATAAAAGCGGCGATCTGGTATCGCCGTTTTGGCATTAGGCAAAAATACTTAATTGACTTTGTGCGTACAGGTTGTTACAATATGCTCTGATTTCAAATCAGAAGCAGCGTTTCTTGAAGCGCGCAGGAGGAGTTTTAACAGTGTTAATGGTAATCCTTACTTTACTGGCTATATTTTTTGCCAAGATTGCCCATGTCAGCCTTGGTACTATTCGGATCATCTATCTGACCAGGGGCCAGAGTAAAATTGCTGCCGCTATCGGATTTTTCGAATCAATTATTTATATAGGTGCTTTAAGCATGGTCCTGTCAAACCTTGAGGCCTGGCAAAATATTTTTGTTTACGGACTGGGCTTTGGTGCCGGGAACCTGGTTGGCAGCTGGATTGAGGAAAAAATTGCTGTCGGTTTTGTGCAGATGCAAATTGTAACGAAAGTAAATGGCGGCTCTCTTGAAGATTACCTACGCGAACAGGGATTTGGCGTTACTTCCATGCCCAGTTACGGTCGGGAGGGGGCACAGCGCACCAGTTTACAGGTAATGTTGAAGCGTAAAGAGGTTCCCATTTTACTGAAGAAAATGAACCAATATGACCCGGAAGCATTTATTACGATTTTCGATACCCGGAAAATCATGGGTGGGTACTTCAGCAGGATAAAACATAAATAATAGAATGAAGGCATAATGTCATGACCTTTACAAAAAAGCAAGTCATTGAAGCACATAAGGCGATTGGAGTAATAGACTCCGGGGTGGGCGGTTTGACCGTGGTTAAGGAAATCAGCCGTCGCCTTCCTCATGAAAGGTTGATCTATTTCGGCGATACTGCCAGGATGCCTTACGGCCCTCGCAGCTACAGCGAAGTGCGCCGTTTTGCCTATGAAATGATCGAGTTTCTCAATCACCAGGGGGTTAAAATGCTGGTAGTTGCCTGTAATTCTGCAACTGCTGCCGGTCTGTCAGCTTACCAGGCTACCTGTGAGCAGCCTGTTCTTGGTGTAATCGAACCGGGCGTCAGGTCAGCCCTGATCCGGAGCAAAAGTGGCAGGATAGGTGTTATCGGGACAGTGGGAACGATCAACAGTTCCGAATATGAAAAAGCCCTGCGTAAAAATAACGGCAATCTGCATATAGTTAGCAAAGCCTGCCCCCTGTTTGTACTGCTCGTGGAAAACAACCTGGTTGAGACCCCGGAAGCCAGAAAAGTAGCTCAAGAATATCTGGATCCATTCGTTGAGGAAAATATCGACGCCTTGATCCTTGGCTGCACCCATTATCCCCTGATGGATGACTTAATCCAGGAAGTAGTTGGCCCCTCGGTCAGCCTGATTAACTCGGCCGAGGAGATAGCCGCAGAAGTTGAGTCAATACTGGCTGATAATAAAATGGCCAACCCCCTTGATTCCGACGGTGTCCGCTACCGCTTCTTTGTCAGCGGCAGCCCTGAGCCGTTCGAAGAGGTCGGCGCCAAACTCCTCAATCGTGAAATTAAAGCCTACCAGGTAAAACTCACCTAAACTACATGGCCCTTAGCCGCTTAACCCTTTCCTCCGCCGGTGGGTGAGTTGAGAACAGGGCGCTGGCCCTGTTAGTCTGCCTGGCTCCGATGGCCGGGTTTACTATATAAAGACCATTTAAAGCGTTGTTTTCAATGGGGCTGTCTTTGACCTGGCTGTTTGTGATTTTTTCCAGGGCACTGGCCAGCCCTTCCGGATAGCCCGTAAAATCGGCAGCCGTGGCATCAGCCAGGTACTCGCGCTGCCTGGATATGGCGAACCTTAAAAGTTGGGCAAAAATGGGAGCTAAAATGGCCAACACAATTAGTACGACCAGGGCAATAATCTGACCCTGCCCACTTTTACGTCCCCCACCGCGTCCAAGACCGCCGAAGAAAACCATCCTGCGAACTACTGCAGCGAAGAAAACGATTGTGCCGGCCAGCACCACCGCAACCGTGGCCAAAAGCACATCGTAGTTGTTAATGTGGGCCATTTCATGGGCCAGTACGCCTTCTAATTCCTGGCGGTTAAGCCGCTTCATCAGGCCCCTGGTTACGGCCACAACTGCATTTTTTGGGTTGCGTCCTGCAGCAAATGCGTTGGGCACGTCAGTTTCTATAATATAGACTTTGGGCATCGGTTTACCCGTTGCGTAACTTAAACCTTCAACCGTATTATAGAGGAAAGGCTCCTGCTGCTTGGATACCTCCTTGGCACCGGCCATAGCGGTCACTGCGCTTTGCCCGCCAAAATAGCTGATCAAAAAAATAATTATGAAGACTACCACGGCCAGAATAATCCCGGCATAAGGATCTCCCAGGTAAATTCCGCCAAAATAACCGATTGCAATGAATAATACTGCATATAGCAGGAATAAAAAGAAGGTTTTCCGTTTGTTAGAGGCTATACGACCATAGATCGGATCCATTAACTCTTTGCACCACCTTGCATCTCAATCCCGGGCACGTTTCGAATATCGCCGGATTCAACTGCGAAAAACTCCCGGGTTTCAAAATTAAACAGTCTGGCTATTATGTTTGTCGGGAACTTTTGAACAACCATGTTGATAATCATAACCGTGCGGTTGTAACGCTGCCTGGCATATGCTAGCTTGTTTTCAATGCCGACCAGTTCTTCCTGCAGCATCATAAAGTTCTGGCTTGCCTTGAGTTCCGGATAGTTTTCTGAAACGGCAAAAAGGGTCTTGATTGCTCTTGCCGCTTTCTCATCTGCAGCCGCATTTTCTTTCATCGATGAAGAATTAAGGTACTCAGTTCGGGCCTTCGTTACTGTTTCCAGCACTTCCTGCTCATGCTTCATGTATGCTTTTACCGTATCGACAAGGTTGGGAACCAGGTCGAAACGCTTCTGGAGCAGGGTATCAATATTGGCCAGGGCTGTATCGGCCATATTACGCAAACCGACCAGGCGGTTGTAAGTGTAAACGGTAAAAGCTAAAACAAAAACAACGATAGCTGCTAAAACGTGGATAGGGTCCATTCTGCATCCTCCTTTGAAAACCTTACTACATATTCTTTTTATTATAAGTTATTTCCTCTAGCAAATAGGTTTTGTTATAAATATTTAAAAGGATCAGGCCATCTAAACGGTGAATATTACCTGGTATGCAATTAATTTGAGATACAATGAGGGGAGTTAATGC
>PXBM01000118.1 GCA_003566935.1 Syntrophomonadaceae bacterium
CTTAAAACAGCAATTTGTTTCTCTAACTCCCAGTCGGGTATATCCAGGGCATCCATGACCTGCTGCCTGGTAACTTTCTCGTTTTCTTTGATGTATTCATATATCTTTTTCTGGATATCCAAAAGCCCATCAGTACCTTTTTGGCCGGTAGCCTGTCGATGTTTCGTCGCAAGCTGGGTGGCTGTTACATCGCAGGTTTTTGGCGCCTGCATTGCTCCCATATGGCAATCTTCACAAAGATTTTGACCCCGGTATTGATAAATATCATTTTCGGGGAACTGTTCGCTGCATCTTTCGCATTTAATACTCACTTTATTACCTCCATTTGAATACTATGCTTTGTTCTTTTGTTTATAGGTAATTAAACCTCTTTTTGCCGCTTTGAAGGTAGAACATGATTGCCTGGTTCAATGCTCCTGTACCAAGGTTGGAACAGTGAATTTTTGCTTCAGGCAGTCCTCCAAGGGCTTCAACAACATCCATATCATCAATATTCAGCGCTTCCTTTAAAGTCTTACCCATGGCAAGCTCAGTAAGGACACTTGTTGTAGCTATTGACGCAGGACAACCGCAGGCTTCAAAGGAAACATTGCTAAGACAATTGTTATTTACAGTAATATAAATCCTGATAAAATCGCCACATTCCGGATCTCCGATTGTTCCAACTCCGTCAGGCTCGGAAAGAACTCCTGCATTTCTTGGATTCTGAAAGTGATCAATTAGCTGCGGTGTGTACATTAACCTACCTCTACTTTATGTCCGGCAGACCGGTTTTGATTCTATACCTATTATAACACCGGTCACAACCACCTGCAAAACAAGACTCTTTATTATTTAACTGAATTATCTACGACAAAAAAAAGGAGGAATCAATTCTATGGAGAATATATTAATACAAAGTTATTTTAAAGAAGGAGGAGAAATTGATCAATGAGTATAATAGGAGAGCATGTCCAGTCAGCCGATTGGAAAGCGGAAAAACATGTCCCGGTAATTGAGGTAAAGGGTGCCCCAAAAAAAGGTGAACCTTTTGAAGTACAATTAAGCGTAGGAGCAGAAATTGCTCACCCTCATACAACGGAACACCATATCCGTAACATTCAGCTTTATTTCAAACCGGAAGGTGAAAAGTTCATTGTCCATATGGGAACATTCCAGTTTGAAGCACACGGTGAGTCTGTAGAGGGAGCAAATGCCGGAAGCGCAAAGTGTGAGCCCAAAGTGGTAACAACTGTAACCCTGGAAAAACCGGGCGAACTGGTAGCCATGAGTTACTGTAACATACACGGCCTCTGGGATAACAGTGAAAAAATAAGCATGGGCTAATGATAATTATAACCTGTCTCGAGTTAGAAGACAGGCTATCCCATAATTATCAAAAAAGAGAATCAAAGAAATCCCCAACCGGGGATTTCTTTGATTCGAAAGTTTTCTTCATCAGACAAGAGAAACTGAATATAGCTGAATGAACAATAATATTCTATGCAACTGCACAGCTTGCATAGAATACTGAGCAGATACTATCACTTCAGCGAAACTTAAGCTGTGAGGCAGGGCTGCCAAGCCACGGGGACAGTTCCATCGTCTGCGCTTCGGGACACTCGAACCATCCCCATGGCACCGCTCAAATTTAAATTTTTCGTCTTTATCTTTCGTTGTAGTGATATGCTATTTTAATTATGCAGGGAGTGATACAAGTGGGCTGGTTGGAAATAGGAGCCCTGGGTATGTTAGCCGGTGTAGTCGGCACCGGTGCCGGGGGGCTGATTTCAATTGTTGTGAAAAAACCCTCACCACGCTTTACAGGAACAATCCTGGCCTTTGCCGCAGGAGTTATGCTGTCAATCATTTTTTTAGAGCTGGTCGAAGAAGCAATCGATTACAGCGGTTACTGGGCCGCAATTTTAGGTATTACCCTGGGTATGGCAGTCTTTTACCTGCTTGATCAAGTGCTGCCTCACCACCACCCTGTATCGCCGGAAGACAACATGTTCGATGGCTACCTGAAAAAAGGAACTCTCCTGGCTCTTGGTATTGGCCTTCACAATTTTCCGGAAGGCATTGCCATCGGCAGCGGTTTCGTCGGTTCAACCGAACTTGGTACATCCCTGACTATTTTAATTGCCTTGCATAATATCCCCGAAGGTATGGCTGTAGCCGCACCTTTACAGCAAGGTGGGTTTAATTATAAAAAAGTAATCTTGGTGACCGCCTTAGCCGGCGCCCCCATGGGTATTGGCGCTTTTATAGGTGCAGCCATCAGCAGCATATCTCCTTTTATTTTAGGCGCATCCCTGGGCTTTGCCGGTGGTGCTATGCTCTATATTGTCTGTGATGAACTAATCCCGGATGCATATAAAAGCGCAGGCTCCCACCTATCTATTTTTGGCATATTTGCCGGCACTATCCTGGGCATCATTTTTACATCATGGTTCTAAAGCTTGACCGATTGAGCAAAGGAAGATATGATCACTATAAGAATACTATCAACTAGAAATCAGGGATAGCAGAATGAACAAGCGCAGGTACAAGAGAAGCAGACAAAGAGAGCATCTTTATAAATTGCTGCAGAGTACTGATAAGCATCCAACTGCCAGTTGGATTTACGATCAATTGAAACCGGAGTTTTCCAACCTGAGCATGGGAACGGTTTATAGAAATATTAATATCCTGCTCGATCAGAACTTGATTCAAAAGATTGAAGCAGGCAGCAGTTTTGATCGCTATGATGCCAACACCGAACCTCATTATCACTTTTTGTGCAATGAGTGCGGAGCAGTTGACGATATCCCTGTTGAGCCATTTGAGACCTTAAATGAAGACGTCAGTCAAAGCACCGGATACAGGGTAGAAGGCCACAGACTTGACTTTTACGGAATCTGCCCGGAATGCGTACAGCAAGAAAAACGGGCAAAATCTAACTGGTAAAAATGCTTTTTTAAGGACGCTGCGCTGTTTTGTTATTTGGGTCTTGACCTTTGTTCATTTTAACAGCAAGGCGCGGTGAGTCGTACATCACCCATAGATAAACCGCTATTAAGCCAAGGGCACGGGTGAAAAACCAGGCGGCAATAGCAATTAAAAACCAGAATAAACCTTTACTGAAAAGACCCAGGTACATATAGCCCGCTCCCGGGAAAATCAGGTTAAGTAAGCTGGAGAGGATGGGATCCTTCCTAAAATCGTTACCGGCGCTTCTTTCCTTATTTTTGCTTTTATTTTCTAAAACTGCTTCAGGCGGCTCAAGCGAAGAGCGGCAGTAGCGACATTTAGTGGCAAAACTGACAATCTTTTCACCGCAAAATTGACAGCGCTTATACGAAATAGGTGTTTCATCACCTTCGAGGGTTGGCTTCCCAGCACAGGCCCAGGTTGTGCAGCCCTTCGTTTTTTCCCAGCAGCTGCCGTGATAATTACGCATACAAAGCCGACAGCGAACAGTAAGATCGCCTGGCTTAAATTCTTGCCCGCAGTTGCTGCAGTAGTTTTCTTTCATTAATTTAACCTCCATTAAAATTATATCACAAATTAAGCTTGCTCCTGTATAATATGTGAAATTAAACTTGCCCTTTTAAGTTCAAAAGGGGATAATTAAGCTACAAATTTTTCAACCGGGGTGAGAACTACAATGGAAAGCCGGACAGTTGCAGAAGCTGCTATTAAAATCGCCATGACTGCCACCAGGGAAGAAGAACTGGCCATGAAAGAGGAACATCTTGGCGAAGGGATTCAATCCCTCGCAGTTGATTATGGAGGGGAATTTTTAAGCTCACTGCAAAAAGTTGTAGAGAGAGCCGTAGTTGCATCAAAACGAGAGAGTATTATTGATGATTCAAGCCATTCAGACGGCGCCGTTGCCGGGGCAACCCGGGAAGCACTGGTACAAATCATGCCCAAGGCCCTGGGGCTTAACGTTGGCGGCAAAGTAGGCATTGCCAGGGGCGAAACTCACATAGCAGTGGCTATCTTTTTCGGCATCGGCCTCTTGCATCGCAATGATGTAGCTATCGGATTAGGCCATAGAGTTATCTAGTTTGCTTCTTTTTATTTTTGGGAACCGATTAAACACCATCCTTGTCATATATAAAAAGGGGGTCAGGATATGAGCAGGAATTTATTTAAATCAAGACTCTTATTGATGGTGTTAATCGGTTTTAGCTTGCTTGTTATTTCTTCCTGTGCTGCACCTGCATACTACATGGGTGCCGATGAAGCAGTTTTTGAGGATGCCGATTATGTCCCGGCACCGGAAGAAAGAGCAGCCATGGAAGCAACTGATACAGATTACAAAACCTATACTAATGGTGAAGTTGCCGGTGAGAGGCATGTCAGGCATGTGATCAGAAACGGCTCCATAGAGCTTACCGTATCAGACACCAGGGAGAAAATCAGGGATATTCACAATATTGCAGAAGAAGCCGGTGGAGTTATCAGTAACTCTAATATCTATGAAATGAGAGAAGGGCAATATGGAGCAAACCTGACCCTGAGAATACCGGAAAACAATTTTAGTCGGGTTATGAACGAGTTAGAAACCCTGGGCAAAGCTCGTAACATCCAAACCGGCAGTGATGACGTTACTATGCAATATGTTGATTTGGAATCAAGGTTAAACAACCAGAAGGCCCAGGAAGAAAGACTGATAGAAATCCTTGAAATGGCTGAAACAGTTGAAGATGTTTTGGAAATAGAAAGGGAACTATACCGGGTACGGGGAGAAATTGAATCAATGACCGCACAATTGAACCACCTGGATGACCTGGTGTCCCTGGCGACTATTCACGTAAACCTGCGCGAGGAAGCAATTCCCACCGGCGAATTGACTACCGGCCCATTTGAAGGACTTTGGAGCAGAATCGTTCAAACCTTTACCGGTAGTATTAACTTTATACTCAATGCCACCTCAATTGTCATAATTGCCTTGACAGCGTTGCTGCCAGTTTTATTTATACTCGCAGTAATAACTTTTTTAACTGTTATAGTGGTCCGCAAGCTGTCAAAACGCAAAAGAGCTAATGTGTCACAATCCTTAGAGAAAGAGGATTCAAAATCACAGACTTAAACATATAAAGATGATACCCGGCGTTAAAGCTTTAGAACCGGGTATCATCTATTAATATAATGTTTATGGCTTGGCAATTACTTAATTTTTATAATTTATGTGAGGCTTTTAGTCGTTAGAGTTTTTCTTCAAGAATATCATCTTCTTCCTCAAGGATATCTTCACGATCAAAAAGCTCAACTGCACCTTTGAGCAAATCAAGAAGTTGCTCTCTTTCTTCTTCCGGAACCCTGGAAAGGTATAGAGCAAAAAGCAGGTTGCGTCGTTCTTCAACATTTTCCAGGACCTTGAGTCCCTTATCAGTGATTGAAATCCAGACCTGGCGCCGGTCCTGCTCCTGTCTTTCCCTGGTTACCAGTCCCATTTTATGAAGGCGATTGATTAAGGCTGTTACTGCACTCAGGGTTACACCCAACATATGGGCCAGAAAAGATGTGTTGCATGGAGCTTTACGCAGCGCTCGCAGCACAACGTACTGGGTATCGGTTATCTCATCAACAGTATACCGGTTATGCAAAACCCTGACTCTGTAGATCAGGCGACTGAAGACGTAATCGAGTTCTTTAATATAATTGATAAGGTCATCGCTTTTTATTTGAACCCTCTCCCCAGATAATACTTTAATAACTTAACTATTATACATGTTAAATATTAACTAATTTATTTATACCATTGAAATCGGAAACGGTCAAGAATTTCTAAACGTTTACTAAAGCAAGTCCTGTTTTCAGGACATCACGGCTGTGTTAAAGTAGATGCATGTAGACAAAAATAACTTTGAGGTTGAGATCATTATGGTTGGAAATATTAAAACCTTACTCCAAAAAAATAAAATTTATTTCCTTGCTTTTTTGTCGGGAATACTATTAATAACAGCATTCCCCCCTTTTGAGCTGGGTTTTATGGCCTGGCTTTCTTTACTGCCCCTTCTTATTGCCTGTATGAACAGTTCGCCCAAAAAAG
>PXBM01000245.1 GCA_003566935.1 Syntrophomonadaceae bacterium
AGCGTGGCATGATGGATACGTTCAATTTGGTCTTCTGTCATGATGTTCAGGCCCATCGTACTCTGGGCCAGCTTGTTAACGTGCATTGCTTCAACTCCTTTTCACGTGACGAAATGGGTACGGCACCGGTTGTCACATTTTTTCTGCAGCACTTAAGATAGCCTCTTCAATCTGCTTGTAACCGCTGCAGCGGCAAAGGTTGCCGCTAATGGCCACTCTGACCTGTTCCGGGTTGGGCTGCGGATTCTCCTTAAGCAGGGCATGCGCCGACATGACCATGCCCGGGCTGCAAAAGCCGCACTGCACAGCTCCCTTTTCTACAAATTCCTCCTGGATCGGATGAACTTTACCACCCTGTGAGAGATTTTCAATTGTTTCCACTTTACGTCCCTGCACTTTACCTGCAGGAACAAGGCAGGAATTTACAGCTCTGTCATCAAGCAGCACCGTACAGGCTCCGCACTCACCTTTACCACAACCGGCTTTTGTTCCATATAAGCCAAGTTTCTCACGCAGAATTGTCAAGAGGCTTTCTGCCGGATCGGCTAAGATTCCCATAGGTTCACCGTTTAATTGAAAAATAAGCACCTGTTTCTTCAAGTTATTCACCAGCCTTTCCCGGGTCCAAAGCTCTGTCTGCCGCTGTTTTTAGGGCCCTTGACACCAACACCCCAACCAGGTGCAGTCGGTAACGGGCGGAACAGCGCAGCAGGCTGTCGCGCACTTCAACTTCCTCGGCCGCAGCCTTTTCAACCATTGATATAGTTTCTTCATTAATCGACCGGCCAATAATCAATTCTTCAGTCTTTAAAAGACGGGTCGGTGCCGGATTAACCGGGGCGGCAACCAGCCGGGCTTCTTTAACAAGTCCATTTTCAAGTTTTACCCTGGCTGAGGCATTGACCATCGGAAGCGCTAAGGCCCGGCGAGCAGCAAAACGGGTAAAGGCAGAGCCCTCTCCGCCTAAGCAGGGTTTAAACTGCAGGCTGAGCATAACTTCCCGGGTACTGTCAACTACAGACCGGTTATAAGCCCAGTAAAGGTTTTCCACCGATTCCTGCCTTCTATTGCCTTCAATATCAATTATCACAGCTTCAGCTCCGAGGCCGATCAGGGCTACTGCAGCATCGGCAGCAGGAGCGGCATTAACCACATTGCCGCCTATTGTGCCAATGTTGCGGATCTGTAGAGAGCCGATTGTTTCGCAGCCTTCTGCGAGGGCCCGCGCCCGTGACAAGACAAGCGGGGAACTAGCAGCGGCAGTATGGGTCACTGCGGCTCCCAGTTTGACAAAGCCGTCTTTTTCTTCAATAACAGTTGTTTCCGGCAAGGCACTTAAATCAACCAGGCCGTAAGGTAAATCCTGCAGGTAGAGGTCTGTAGCACCGGCTACAACCCTGGCCTTGCCACTGCCATCACGCAAACTGCTTATCACTTCATCCAGGTTGGAAGCAATTAGGTAGCTCAAATTTCACACTCCCATCCAGCCATAGCCTGATATATTTTTTCGGCGGTAAGGGGTAAATCTGTTATCCAAACCCCTGCCGCATCGGCGGCTGCGTTGGCAACGGCGCCTAATACGGGCACCATCACTATTTCACCCAGCCCTTTTGAACCGTATGGCCCGGCCGGGTCTTCTACTTCAATAAAAAGAGGTTTAATTTCCGGTAAATCCAGGGCGGTCGGTATTTTATAGTCTACCAGGGAGGCATTAGCCACCCGGCCCTCATCAAAAAGGTAACCTTCAAAACAGCTCATCCCAATGCCCTGGGCTACTCCTCCGTAAACCTGACCTCGAGATGTTAAATGATTGACAATTCGACCCGAATCATGGGCGGCAACCAGGCGGTTGATGGTTAAAGCCCCAGTGGTTTTATCCACCTCAACTTCAACTGCATGAGCCGCATAAGAATAGGCTACCGAAATATTGCCATATCCACTTTCATCATAGTCACTTTCTTCCGGCACAAACTTACCCTCACCGGTCAGACTAAGACCGCTGGTAGTATTGTGGTAGTGGTAAGCTATTTCGGCCAACTCAAGGTTTTGCCCGGTTATACTGTACAGAACACCATTTCCCATGGTAACAGGCTCACCAGCCAGTTCGGCTGCAGCTTTGAATATTTTTTCTCTCAAATCTTCCGCAGCCAGTTGAATAGCCTTTCCGCCTACCGTGGTCTGGCGCATGGCCAGGGCTCCAGTGGAAAAAGGCGCAGTTTTGGTTTCCTTTGACTCCACAGTTACCTGCGAGGGGTTGACATCAAGGGCCCTTGCGGCAATCTGGGCGAAAGCGGCGTGGGTGCCCTGCCCGTAATCCTGCTCACCGCTAAAAAGGGTTACCCTGCCGTCAAGCTCAAGGCGGGCCAGTGCTGAGGCTCCGCGAAATTTTTTATCAAATACAAGGCTGCCGTTGGCGTGGATTGCCACGCTCAGCCCGTAACCGCGGCCTGTTTTTTTATGATCCCAGCCAATCTCTCTTGCTGCGGCCTGCAGGCATTCCGAAAGACCGCACTTGCCTATCTTAAGCCCGTGTACGGTAATATCACCTTCCCGGACACAGTTTTTTAAACGCATCTCAAGAGGGTCCAGCCCCAGTTTTTTTGCGGCCATATCAATCAGTGATTCGGCAGCAAAATTAGCAGCCTGGTTACCGTAAGCCCGGTACTGCCCGGTCGGTATTTTATTGGTATAGGCCAGGCGAACCCGGGTTTTAATGCTGGGAATACGGTACACCGAGTCATTACGCTCAGATAAAGTTTTCGATACCCAGGGGGCCTGACCGCTATAAGCACCGTTATCAGTAATGATGTCGGCTTCACGGCCAAGAATTGTACCATCGCTCTTTACTGCCATCTTCATCTTGATAGCCGCGGCAATCATCGGCCTTCCGGCTGTAAATTCTTCTTCCCTGGTCAGTTGTATCTTGACCGGGCTACCGCTATTAATCGCCAGCAGGGCGCTTAAGATATATACTTTCAAGTTTCCGTATACCCGGCCACCGAAACCCCCGCCCATTACCGGCCCATTAATATTAACCTTAGAAAGAGGATAGTTTAAAGCTTTTGCTACAATATTCCGCACAGCATCAGGCGATTGCAGGGCAGTGTGAAGGGTAATACCGGTATAAGGGTCATCTACAGCAACACAGGCAATCGGTTCCAGGTAAGTAGCATTTATAGCTGGTATTGTAAAGTTTTCTTCTACCACAAGGTCAGCCCCGGCAAAAACAGCATCGGAACTACCCCTTTCCATCTCCCGCTGCCAGGCAACATTTCCCGGGAAATTATCATGCAGCTGTGGGGCGCCTACCTGCAGGGCTTCAGAAGGATCATAAACTGCCGGCAACTCTTCATATTCAACCTTGATCGCTTTTATTGCCCGTTCAGCAGTTCGCAAATCCACGGCCGCTACGGCTGCTACTTCATCACCGATATAACGAACGCTGTCAACAGCCAAGGGCAGTTCATCTTCTACCGCTATGCCAAAGGGCCTGTTTTCCAGTTCTGCCCCTGTCAGTACTGCCCGCACCCCGGGCAGTGCTTTTGCAGCCGTAGTATCAACTTTTTTAATTCGGGCGTGGGGATGTGGACTGCGCAGTATTTTACCGTGCAGCATGCCCGGCATAGCAAGGTCAATACCATAAACAGCCTTTCCAGTCACTTTTGACCAGACCTCGGGGCTCTGGTAACCTGTCCCTTCGACTTTTCCATACTGATGGGTGTTTTTTTCAGGTGTTTTTAATATCATCTTAGATTTCACCTCTTTTTCACCACAGCAGGAATATAGCAGATTTCCCGGCTGTAGTTAAACAAGTTTAAGCAGATTGATTAACAAGTAAAAACATGAGTAAAATAGGGGAATCATCCCGGCAGGTATTTCTCGAAAAACCTGGTCAGTTCACGAATATCAGTTACGTTGTCAAAAGCCCAGATCATTTTAACCAAATCATCTACTGCGTCAGGCTCTAGTACATAAGATGCCAGGCGACGAAACTTCCTCTCCAGCGATACTTCATCCCACTGGTCGGCTTTTCGCTCAACTATACCGGAGTCATATTGATTACCGTTTATTAAAGTAATTTCAACCGCACTGTGCATTCTTAAATCCATCTCTTTCATCTCATTATAAAGATTGTCGATTTCCGGATCCAAAACAACTTCAATCCTATCAAACAGGGCAAGCAATTTTGGATCTGAAAACCGCTCTTCCAGCATTTGTTCCGGCCCCAATTACCGGTCCATAATTAGACAGGTCAGGGGCCATTTCAATCTGAACTGTGCTTCCTCAGTTGTAACCGATTAAATTTGCTGCAGCTCGGTAGCCTCAGCATAGGTTCTTACCTTAACCCAGCTAATTTGATCCGGCTTAATATTAAACTCATTAATCAGCTGCAGTGATGCCACCCCGGCGGCGGACCCCTTCCGGTAATTCCGACCAGCAAAGATTACTGATAAATTCGGTAGTTAATTTCAGTCCCTCTGTCAAACGGTTTCAACCTCACTTACCTCCAACCCGAATTCTCGGGTTAAGCAGCCCATATAATAAATCTGCCGCCAGGTTCGATAGGCTGAATACAACCACAACTATCATGCTGACGGCCTGGATAATCGGCAGATCCTGGCGCTGGATAGCGGAAACCAGCATACGGCCCAGGCCGGGATAGCCGTAAACAGACTCGGTGACAATCAAACCACCAATTAACCAGCCAATCCCCATAGCCACAACAGTAACCGTGGGCAGCAGGGAATTACGAAGAATGTGACGGGTTAAAACCTGCCACCCCGGCAATCCTTTCAGTTCAGCCGCCCGCACATAATCGGTTCTTAAAACATCTATGGTCCCGGAGCGGGTCATTCGGGCAATATAACCAAGGCCGGCCAAACTAACCGTTATTGCCGGCAGGATCAGGTACGGAACTGACTGCAAAAAAGTGGCCTCTGGAGCAATTGATGAATTGGCCGGAAACCACCCTGCCCCGATGGCCAGAAATGATATGAGCAGCAAGCCGCTTACAAACTCCGGCAAGCCGACGAAAGCCATAGATACGCCGGCAATCATCTGATCGGGCAGCTTGTCGCGTTTCAAGGCAGCGATAACACCAAGGATAATGCCCAGGGGCACATAGATTAAAAGTGCCATCCCGGCCAGCATTGCCGAGTTACCCAGCCGCTGCATGACCATCGGCCTGACCGGTTGGCGGCTAACCAGGGAATCGCCCCAGTCACCCTGGGCAAAATTAACGGCCCAGCTAATATACTGGCGATAAGCTGGTTCATTTAAACCCAGCTCTTCTCTTAAGTTTTCAACCGCAACATCAGTGGCAAACTGGCCCAGGATAATACGGGCCACATCTCCCGGCAAAAACTGGGTTACAGAAAAGATAATAATCGAAGCCAGGATCAGGGTAACCAGGATAAATCCTGCTCTTTTTACCAGGTAACCACTCATTATTCATCCCCCCCAACACTGGCTTTTTTCAGTAAACCTTCGCCCTGCAGTTCTTTCAACTCATCAAGCGGAATGTGGCAGCAGATTCTATGTCCATCTGGCAAATCCTGCCAGGGCGGCTCTTCGGTTTCACATATATCCCCGATTTTCCGCGGGCAGCGGGTATGGAACCGGCAGCCCGGGGGAATATTCAGGGCACTGGGCACAGACCCTTTTAAACGAATCCGGTCCTGCTTGATCTCCGGATCGGGAATCGGAATCGCCGATAAAAGCGCTTCTGTGTAGGGGTGGTAAGGCGGAATAAAAACATCCTCTGCCGGCCCAATTTCCCAGAGCCTGCCTAAGTAAACCACGGCAATCCAATCCGAAATATGGCGAACGGCTGACAGGTCGTGAGAAATAAAAAGATAGGAAGTGCCTTTTGAATCCTGCAGTTCGGACAGCAGATTCATCAGCGAAGCCTGTACCGAAACGTCGAGGGAGGAAATCGGTTCATCACAGATCATCAG
>PXBM01000074.1 GCA_003566935.1 Syntrophomonadaceae bacterium
AGGGCATCTCTCAGCCCGTCACCAATCAGGTTAAAACCCAGTACCATAAAAAATATAGCCAGTCCCGGGTAGGTTGTTAAGAAATGTGCGGTACGGATATACTCACGGCCCCTGCTGAGCATGGCTCCCCATTCGGGATCCGGAGGTTGTGCACCCAGGCCGAGGAAACCAAGACCTGCTGCCCATAATATGGCTGTAGCAATCTGAAATGTTGACTGAACAATAATCGGCCCAAGACAGTTGGGCATAATATGGCGAACTATAATCCGCGAATCCCCGATACCAAGCGCCTTGGCAGCGGCAACATAGCCCTGTTCTTTGATACCCAGAACTGAACCGCGGACCAGGCGGGTATAAATTGGTACAGACGCAATCCCGACGGCAATCATCACGTTTTCAACACCAGTTCCTAGGATAGTAACGACGACAATAGCAAGCAATATACCGGGAAAAGCAATTAATATATCAATAATCCGCTGGATAAAAAGATCAAATTTTCCGCCGTAATAACCGGAAAGCGCACCAACAGGCACACCGATAACCATACCAATCGCTACGGAAATAAAACCGATAATTAGTGAAATTCTCGCCCCGTAAAGGATCCTGGAAAAATTATCCCTGCCCAGCCAGTCAGCTCCTAAAAGATTTTCACTGGAAGGCACATTGAAGGCAGAGCCAAAATCAACCTGAATTGGATCATATGGGGTTATAAGAGGTGCAAATATGGCACATAAGACAAATAAAGCCATTACGGCGATGCCTACCATGGCCAACCGGTTGCGGCGCAGGTGCCGCCAGACCTGGCTCCATTCAGTATCTTTTTTCGGGGTGGGCAACTTGCTATGGGCATCAACTTTTCCAGTTTTATTAAACATGATGTTACTCCACCTCCTTGCTGCCATAAGTGATCCGTGGATCCAGGAAGGCATAAATAATATCAACTACCAGGTTAATCGTTACAAAAAGGACTGCAAGAATAAGGACAGCACCCTGGACTACTGGATAATCGCGGGCAAGGATTGAATCAACCATCAGACGCCCCACGCCGGGCCAGGAAAAAACGGTTTCTGTCAATACTGCCCCACCAAGCAGGGTACCGAACTGCAAACCCATCACTGTAACAACAGGAATCATCGCGTTTTTTAAAGCATGTTTGTAGACAACGACTCTTTCAACCAGACCTTTCGAGCGGGCAGTTGTAATATAATCCTGTCCGAGCACATCAAGCATGCTCGAGCGTGTAATACGGGCAATCAAAGCAGTTGTTGCAAGCCCCAGGGTAAGGGCAGGTAGAACAAGGTGCTTCCAGGTGCCAATCCCTCCTGACGGCAGCCAGCCAAGTTGCACAGAAAAAAGAAGCTGGAACATAATCCCCAGCCAGAAAACCGGGGCGGCTACACCAAAGAGAGCTAAAAGCATACTGGTATTATCAAACAGGGAATAGCGCCTGGTAGCAGATACGATACCGGCTGCCATTCCGAAAACTATAGCGAAAGCCATTGCTGTTGCTGATAAAAGCAGGGTATTGGGGAACCGCTGCATCAATTCTACAGTGACCGGCCGGCGGGTAAAGGTTGAGCGCCCCATATCGCCCTGAAGAAGGTTCGACATGTAAACATAGTACTGCACGTGCAGGCCTTCATCCAATAGGAGATCCCTGCGAACCTGTTCAATATATTCAGGGCTGGCATTAACACCGGCAACAGCGCGGGCGGGGTCACCCGGTATAAAGCGAATAATAGCAAAAACAAGAATAGATACCCCGATTAAAACCGGTATAGCCAGCAGAAGCCTCCTGATCACATATCCATACAATTTAATTCAACTCCCGGTCAGCTGCCTGCTTTTTCCATTACAATTACAGCTGTTTTGCACATAAAATAATAATTTATTAAAGTAGTTCATCATAATAAAGGGGCAGGGCGCCGGTAATTAACCGCTTAGAACACCCTGCCCCTGAAATGCTTATTATTCATTTACCGTTTCAGAAGCAGCAAAACTTATTACTCGATATAAGCGTCCCAGGCTAAGATGTTTTCCAGCGGGTGATGGATTAAACCATGTACGTTGGAGCGAACAGCATTAACCTGTCCTTCGTTGTGAAGGAACAGCCAGGGAGCATCATCCCAGATAAGCTCGATTGCTTCAGCATAGAGACCTTCCCGGACACCAGTGTCAGGAGTTACCCTTGCTTCATCAAGCAGAGCATCTACATCGGCATTTGCATAATATGATACGTTATTCCTTGGCGGCCACTGGGTTGAGTGGAACAGGGCATAGAGACCGTAGTCTGCATCCAGGGTTACTGTTCCCCAACCAAGCATATACATGTCATGTTCTGCATCTTCCGGAGGAACAATAACTGTATCGAGGTAGGTGCCCCAGTCATAGGTAGTCAGGCTGGCAGAAACGCCAACTTCAGCAAGCATTGCCTGAACCGCTTCTGTAACAACGTCATCCTGCGGATAGCGGCCGGTGGGGTGGAAAAGTTCCACTTCAAAGCCATCACCGTAACCTGCTTCTTCCAGCAGTTCCATGGCCCGCTCAGGATCATACTCATAGGGGCCAACCTGCTCATAACCAAACACAGCAGGAACAACCGGTGCGGAGGAAGGTTCTCCAACGCCCTGGAAGATAGTCTCAATAATCGCTTGCTTATCGACAGCATAGTTCAGAGCCTGACGTACCCTTGCGTCATCAAAAGGCTCCCTCTCCATGTTAAAGCCCATGTAAATAACCCTTACACTGTTTTCAAAGACCACGTCAATCTCTGCGTCTGCCTCGAGACGATCAATTTCGGTAGGCGGAACTGCCATAATGGCATGTGCTTCGCCCGTCTCGAGCATAATCACACGTGAACTTGATTCGGGAACAAACTTGAAGGTGACGGTTTCAAGTTCAGGTGCGCCGCCCCAGTAATCTTCATTCCTCTCCATGGAAATCTCTTCACCGCGGTCCCAGTTAATAACTTTAAACGGGCCGGTCCCTACAGGGTTTTCCAGCGCTTCATCTGCACCCAGCGCTTCCAGGGAAGCAGGGCTGTGCATGCCAACGAAGGAGTGGGAAAGGTGAGAAATGATCGGTGCAAACTGCTGATCAAGGTGAAGCCTCAAAGTATACTCGTCGATCACTTCAAACTCATTGATTTGATCGAGCAGGAAAGCGTAGATTGCAGCTGTTTCACCTTCGAAGTCACCATAAGCCATGAAACGGTCCAGGTTGTACTTAACCGCTTCTGCATTGAAAGGCTCTCCGTCATGGAAAGTAACGCCTTCACGCATTTTCAGATCCCAGGCCATGCCGTCTTCAGTCGGCTCCCAGGATTCTGCCAGGCCGGGCTCAAGTGTCCCGTCCACAGCAAGGTAAACCAAGGTCTCAACCATGTGTTCGGATACGGTTGCAGCCGGCGCTGAATTCATTAAAAGCGAATCCAGACTTTCCGGTTCCGCACCGATGGCAATAACCAGGTTCTGGTCATCTACAGGTTCTTCATCAACCGGTTCTTCATCAACCGGTTCTTCATCAACAGGCTCGTCTACAACTTCTTCATCTGGAGCACATCCACCGAAAAGAAGCCCTGTCATTAACAGTAATACTAAAAATCCAAACAAATACTTTCTCATTCTTATAAAACCCCCTTATAATTTTCCTAAGCTTAATTAAACCATAGAACAGGCGCCATCAATCACCACCTTCAAAGTAATTAACAGCGGTTGAGAAGCTATAGCTTAGTTAACTCCTCAGCCTATAATACTTATTCATAAGATATCACAATTCCTGCCTGTGTCAACAAAATATTACTCAAGATAGAAGTATTTGTTTACTGTTATGTTTTCAGGGATGGATCGGGCTCTATCTCTAAATTTTCCCACTTTCCGCAACGTCCGCCCCAGCGGGCCAGCAGTTCCCCGTTAAGATAAAGATTTACAACCTCGCAAATGTTCGGGCAGCCGTCGCAAACAAAAGTGCCGGCTTCATAATTTAGGTCACTTAAGGCAAACCCCCTGAATGAAGAAGGTTCCTGTTTCTCTGTCATGGTATAGCGGGCCAGGATGGCAGCGCCGAGAGCGCCCATAACATGATAGTGCTCCGGAATAATTACTTCCGTTTCAAGCGCTTTTTCAAAAGCAGCCTTAATACCGATATTAGCAGCTACCCCACCCTGAAATACTACCGGGGCTAAAATTTCCTTGCCTTTACCAACATTATTAAGATAGTTACGGACAAGAGCATCACATAAACCGGCAATTATATCTTCAAGACTGTAACCTATCTGCTGTTTGTGGACCATGTCTGATTCTGCAAAAACAGAACAGCGTCCGGCAATCTGAGCCGGATTTTTATTCTTCAGGGCCAGAGCACCGAAATCCTCAATGGCAATGCCCAGTCGATCCGCCTGATGATCAAGAAAGGAACCGGTTCCGGCTGCACAAACTGTATTCATGGCAAAATCAATGACCACCCCATGCCGGAGAATAATTATTTTTGAATCCTGGCCGCCGATTTCTAAAACTGTCTGCACTCCGGGCACCACAATATCAGCAGCAACCGCATGGGCAGTAATTTCGTTTTTTACCACGTCGGCTCCGACAGCCACTCCGGCCAGGCTGCGGGCACTGCCCGTAACCCCAACCCCGCTTATCTCAGCCACCTCGTGCAGTTTGGGTGCCATGTTTTTAAGCCCCTCCTGGACTGCTTTGATCGGCTGCCCCCGGGTCCTTAAATATTCAAAGTCTAAAACCTGGTTTTGTTCATCCATCAAAACCAGGTTTGTGCTAACCGAACCGACATCTATCCCTAAATATAATTTCATCTGAATTTAACCCACCTTGTTTTGCACCTGTTTTGCCCACAGCATATCAACAAAAGCTTCCAGGCGGGTCCAGACACCTCCTTCACCGGTATGTTCATCAATTGTCAGGCTCAGGAAAGGTAAAGCAGCCGCTTTCGCCTCCAGCTCCAGGGTTTTATCAATCATGGAGTCCGGACCACAGCCAAAGGCAGTAACATGAATAATGCCATCAATTTTCTTTTTTTGCTCAAGGAGATAAAGGCCTGCCCAGCAAACCTGGTTACTGTAGTACCAGAAAAAGTTTTGCGGCAGCACTTTTGAAAAACGGCGCATTTCCTTTAAGGGGATTTGTTCGTAGGTAACAACTTCAACTCCCAGCCTGACCAATTTATCATAAATACCGGCACTAATGTACGGATCATATATGGCATAGGGATAGCCCAGCAGGGCAATTACCACTTTTTTAGCCCGACTGGCCCCTGATGTTAACTTTTCTTTACTTAATTCTGTTATGGTTTTCTGGTTGAAGACAACCTGAAGGGCATCAGCCGGCTTAAAGCCCTGAAGCTGGAGCTTGTTGTAACGTTTATGGGCTCGCAAGGCACAAACGGCAGCATATAAAACCTTAAAAGGATTTTTTATGCCAATGGTATGCGCTACGGAAAAGAAAAACCTGAGCTGTCCTCCCGGTAAACCACTCAGATCATAACGGGTATCGATGAGGGGCGGCAGATCAACACCTGAAAACTTGACCATATCCGGCAGACCTAAAAACTTGGGACAAAAAGTAGCTTTACCATCTGCACTGACCATACGCGGGGAAAAGATAAAGTCTGCTTTGTCGGCCAGGTCAAAAACATGGCCATGATAAACTTTAATAGGAATGCAGGCATCATTCACCGTTTCCTTGATGCCATCTTCAAGGATTTTGCGGTTGGTCGCTTTTGATATTACAACCTGAACGCCTAATTTTTCAATAAATACTCTCCACAGCGGGTAAAAACTATAGTATGCCAGGGAGCGCGGTATTCCCACTAAAATTTTTTTCTTCACTCGCCTCACCCCGAGTTAGTTATATTGAGTAATTTAATAGATAAAAGGGATGTCAAAGACACCCCTAGTATATTAACGTATTTA
>PXBM01000232.1 GCA_003566935.1 Syntrophomonadaceae bacterium
AGCCCTTCAATACATCCCACAGTTCCTGCGGTTTAAAAGGCTTTGTCATATAGCTTTCTGCTCCTAAATCCATTGCCCTCTGCCTGTCTACTTCTTCTGCTTTGGCAGTAAGGACAATGACCGGAATCTTACTGGTTTCTTCTTTATCTTTCAATGTTTTCAAAACCTCAAAACCATCGACTTTTGGCAGCAAAAGATCCAGTAAAATTAAATCGGGATGTTCTCGGTTAACTGAATTTAATGCTTCCTCTCCATCTTCAACAATTTCCACATCATAACCTACGGCATCGAGGCAGGTGCGAACTCCTAGAATTACATTTTTTTCATCTTCTACAAGTAAGACTTTTTTACTCATACCTTAACCTCCTTCTTGTTCAGCATCCGGCAGCTTGACAGATTCATTTCCCTGGTAAACAGGGAAAGTAAAGGTAAAGGTAGTTCCTTTCCCGACTTCACTGTCAACCCATATTTCACCACCATGAGCCATGACGATATCTTTGGCAATTGCTAAGCCCAGGCCAACTCCACCTGTACCTTTGCGGCCCTGGCCGCTAACCTGGACATATTTCCTGAATATCTTATCCTGATGTTCTTTAGGTATGCCGCTGCCAGTATCCTGGACAGAGAAAAAGAGGCGCTTACCACGCTGCCTGACACGGACAGTGATTGTTCCTCCCGAGTCGGTGTAGCGCATAGCATTACCAACCAGGTTAGCTAAAACCCAGACTGACTTGTTGAAGTCTGCAGCAACCGGGGGCAGTTCGGGAGGAAGATCGGTGATAACTTCGATCCCCTGCTTTTCCGCTTGAATTTTAAGAGGGCGGACAGCTTCCTGGACCAGGTCGCTTACATCGGTTGGCTCTGCCTCAACGTAAATAGTTCCTGATTCAATTCGTGAAAGCTCCATCAGGTTATCAATTAACCTGCTTAGCCTGTCACAGTCAGCTCCTATAGCGTCCAGGACTTCTTTACCCCTTGGAGTCAAATCACCCAGCATTCCCTCTTTAAGCATTTCCACACCCACTGTGATTGTTGTCAACGGAGTGCGAAATTCATGAGAAACGATAGAAACAAAGTCTGTTTTAATTTTCTCCATTTCGTGAAAGCGGGTTACATCGGTAAGCTGGACTAGAGCCCCCCACAACTTACCCTCATGGAAAACCGGATTGATAGCGATCTTAAAGAAGTAACGCTGGTCAAGCCTTTTAACTTTTACCGATGCTTCTTCATAGGAGCATTTGAGCGGAGTTTGCTGCTCAAATACATCATTCAGCAGGCCTTCAAGTTTAGTAATAGCTGTCAACTCTGCTAGATTCTTTCCCTGGGATTTTACAAAACTTGTGTGGAAAAATTCTTCGGCCATCTGGTTTAACCATACTACCTTCATCTCATGATCTACCATAAAAACGGCATCATTGAGACTCTTGGCAACAGTATCCAGATTTACCGGTTCCGGTAATTTACTCAACTTCACACCTGCCCTTCTTTCAAAACATTTTGAATGGTATAGAATCTAATATTGCATTTGCTTTCCAATTATATCATTTTCAGGAGATATTGAAAAGTATTCACTGCCTTTAAAAGTCATAAACGTGCAAAGCCCCCTGTATGGAGGCTTTGCATCAACAATTTAAGATTGAGCTAGCTATTGCGCTTATCATAAATAGTCTCTTCGGTTATAAATTTCTCCATGCCTATTGCATTGGCAACAGCATCAAGTGTACTCAATTCTACAGTAACCGGAACGTTAAATTGAGCCTGTAACTTTTCCTGGAGATCTTTCTGTAATGCCTGTTCATCAGTGCCTGATACGCCTTTTACTACAACCTTTAGGGTATCCTCTGAATCGCCACTGTTAATATCAGCATACCAGAGCAATACATCCTCCCGGGCAAACATCACTTTACGCATTTCGTTGGCGTTAAACTTAACCAAACCGTCTTTGCCTTTCAGATCAAAGTATAGTGACTTCCGTTCTATATCACCCATGATCCGTGGTACGGTTCTCTTGCAGTTAGGACATGGCTCGGTTACCAGGCCGCCTGTGGCTATATCTCCTGTTTTATAACGCAAAAGTACGGTTCCTTTTGCATCAAGATTAGTAATCACCACTTCACCCGGCTCTCCTTCTCCCTTAACTTCCCCGCTGTCCGGATCAACAATTTCAATCAAGATATGATCGGGGTTGGTATGGTAACCAAAGCCCGGTGCACATTCAGCCCATCCTGATTTCGCTTCAGAAATAAAGTAAATACGTTGAACTCGGTTCTCTTTTGCCCCAACCGATTCCATCAATTTACTTATTCTATCCACCGCTTCCACCGGGGTATAATCGATTCCCAGGATAATACGCTCCAGGTTCTCTGCACTAAAACCAAAATGTTCAAGGGTGTGCAGGGCAAACCTGCCATAACCCGGGGCAATAACCATTACCGGTGCTTCCATGCTATCCATTGCTTTTAAGATTTTTTCCATACCCAGGACCTTGCCACCACCGGTTTGCAAGGCAGTGCTGCCTATACCGGTAGTGCTGTAAAACATTTGCCAGAAATGTACATTTGGAGCATAAGTGAAAGCATTAATTAAGGTGTCATCCCGAGATAGATCAAAAATATCGAAAGCCCTGACGCCGGCTTCTTTAAGGTTGTTTAGATCATAATGAGTATATTCGATTGGCACAGGCTTATCCGTTCTGCCAGCTGTAAAATACAAGGTGAAAAACCTGTAATCAGCGGGATCAGGTCCAGTATCTTTTTTGCCGAAAAGCGAAAAACCTTTCTTTTTTGTTTTTAGTTCACCTTCAGTTGGAACATCAAGAACAAACTTCTTGGGATGATCTGGCTCATCTTTCGGTGCCACTATGTCTTTTTTTTCTGTAAAGGGCAGCTTATCTAAATCCTCAACCCTCTTAATATCAGCAGGGTTAATGTTTTTTTCCTTAAAAAGCTCACGGTAATATGGATGCCTGACCGCCAGATCCTCAGTAAGCATTTTTGTCAGCTGCTCATTTTGCATTTTTCTGATTGCCGGTGCCGGCATTTTGCTAATTTTACTCCACGCCTGCATACTCTGCCTCCTTTCGTCTTTCAACCCCGGCTTTAACCGGTATGCCTGTTATCGAGGATTCGTTTTTCTTTCAGTTCAGTTTCCATTCCTAGCTGCGATACAACCTCAGGAACGCTCTTAAAGATTATGTCAGTCAGGGAAACTTCTGTATCACGAAGCACTTTTTGCTTTAAATCTCCTACAATTTTTTCCTTATCGGTACCTTCCTTAACTGCTAAGTACAGGTATATTTCATCTAAATCAAATGGATCGTCGTTACGTTTGCGCATCTCAACCTGCCACTCTTCTATATCTGGGTGGCTCATCATCAGCGGGAAGAAGTTATTCAGGTTGACAAGGGTTCCTTTTACCTTGGTCATGTTAAATTCTTTAAGCTCAGATTTACGCTGAATATTTGAGCTGATCCGGGGAACGGTCCGTCCGCAGTTAGGGCAGGGTTCAAAAAGCAGACCACCCTTGGCAATGTCACCGGTACGGTAGCGCAGCACAGCTGTTCCCCGCCAATCGAGAGCTGTGTAAACAATCTCCCCTTCTTCACCCTCACCGACAGGCTCACCGCTTTCGGGGTCAATCGTTTCGAAAATCTCCATGTCAGGATAGAGATGGTAACCATAGTACTCATCGTGCGAAGGACATTCCGGCCAGGCTACCTTGGCTTCGGTCATACCATAAGTAGCCAGCACCATTACATTTTCAGCACCAAGCTGGGAAAACAGCTCCTTGATCTTTTCTTTGAGACCCGGCGGCACTCTTTCTCCGCCAAAAAAGATCTTTTTAATCGAAGAAAAGTCCCTTCCCTGTTTTACAGCTTCCCGCAGGAAGTAGTAACAGTAGCCGGGTATAAACACCGCAACTGTTGGGCGCAGGTATTCAAATGCATCCATCAGGTTTTTGGTGCCCACTATTTTGCCACCACCGCTGTGGAAGCCTGCAACATTAGCTTTTTCCCCGGCAAAAAAGGTTTGCCAGAAAGCCAGGTGGGGTGCAAAGGGGAAACAGTTCACAACTATATCATCGCTGGTGACCTCGAAAACATTAAGCAATCGCGCACCTGATTCCCTGATATTCTCCAGGTCACGCTTTGAGTAGACAAATGGAGTCGGCAGGGCAGTTCTTCCGGTTGTAAAATGAATATGAACCGGCTTAAAGTCAAAAACCTTCTCTTCTACCATTGCTTTACCGCCGGTCATTGACATCTTGGCCAGGTGGCCGTATTTTTCGGAAAGCTCTTCATCCGGGCGAATAACAAAATCTTTTGCTTTTTGCGGTTCTTCATCAGTCGGAGCAATATCCCACTTGTAAGTAAACGGAAGATGCCGCAGATCATCGATACCTTTAATTTTAAATGGATCAATATTTTCCTCTTTTAATTTTACTTTATAGTATGGGCTGTAAAGATAGATCTGGTTGGCGATAAAGGCCTTCAGCTTACGATCCTGCATCTCCTTAATTTCTTTGTAAGGCATTTTTGATAGTTTGTCCCAATTCTCCATAAAGCCATCACCTCCTGCAAGTATTTATAACGGCCCGCAGAGGCTTTCCCATGCAGGGAAAGCCTCGTATAGGGCCGCAGGAGTTACTTGGGAAATACATCGTATAGGGTAGTCATAAACCATAAGAAAAAGACTGAAATAACCACAACCGCTATCGGTAAAACTTTACTGTTGTAGCGCTTAGGATCATAGTCGGTCCAGCCGTGCATCTCATCAACCTGGCGCTGCAGCTCTTCTGCGGGAGGAGGAGTCAGCCAGGACACAACGACAGTTAATATAAATGAGAATGTAACTGCCAATACTGTGAATTTAATCCACCCCATTGGCCCATAAAGATAGGTGTTAAAGAAGGGGAACGGCACATCGACCGGGTTCATGCCCACAAGTTCGATCATAACCCAGCCGTAAATAGCAACTAGGCTGCCTACCGTCATTCCCACTCCAACACCTTGCTTGGTAGTCCGTTTCCACCAGATACCAAGCACAATCGGGACCCCGAGCCCTGCAGCAGCAATACCGAAAGCCCACATAATTGCTTTAAGGATAAACTCCGGCGGATTCAATGAGAAGAGAATAACCAGCACACCGACTACGAACATAGCCAGGTAAGAAAGCTTCAGTTTCTTTTCATCATCTACATCCGGTTTCAGTTCACCATAAAGATCGTGGATTAAACCGGCGCCCATAATCATCAGCAAACCGGATACGGTGGAAAGTCCTGCCGCAACTGAACCGGCTACTGCCAGGGCCAGCCAGCCCTGTCCGGCTAAGGCTTCAACCAGGATGAAAACCATGTAGTCATAGGCCGCAGGGGTCAAATCAACCCCGGCTGTGGTTGACATATAGTAGACTGCGGCAAACCCGGTTGCATAAACTGTAGTATTAACCAGGCCAACCAGGAATACACAGAGAATCATGCTCCAACGTGCTTCCTTGGCATCGCGAACGGTAAAGAACCTCATCACAAAGTGGGGCAGCCCGATTATACCGAAAAACGACCCAAGGAAGATGGCAATATAGGTGATCGGATGCTCCAGCATTGCCCAGAAATAATGAGGTACAAACTCGATCATTTCCGGGACCATGTCACCGTAGCCCAGGGGTGGGAAAAACCAGCCTGCAGTACCCAGGGTTCTCAATACCATCGCTACCGGTAACAGGAGGCAGAACAGAAGAACAATAGTCTGAAAGGTCTGATTATAGGTAACACCATACATCCCACCTAGGGTTACGTAAAGGGTAACAACCAGTCCACCTACTACAATTCCGACTACCTCCGGAACACCCAGTAAGAAGAAAAAGACAATACCGATACCTTTAAGGTTACCTGCCAGGTATAGTACACTGACAACCATCATAACAA
>PXBM01000091.1 GCA_003566935.1 Syntrophomonadaceae bacterium
CGATCAAATGGAGCCTGTTAAACGCGGCCCCTACGCCGGGGCTGTCGGTTACTTCTCATATTCCGGCAGCATGGACACCTGTATTACGATACGCACCATCATATTTACAGGCGGCAAGGCCTACGCCCAGGCCGGGGCCGGTATAGTTGCTGATTCTGATCCAAACAATGAGTATGAGGAGACTGTAAATAAGGCTAAAGTTTTAATCAGGGCCTTACAACTTGCCGAGGAGGGATTAATGTGATTTTAGTCATTGACAATTATGATTCATTTACCTACAACCTGGTTCAATATATCGGGGAAATGGCGGGTGAAAAGGAAATAAAAATATACCGTAATGATCAAATAACGCCTGCCGAGATCCTTACTATGTTGCCTGAGAGAATAGTTCTCTCACCGGGACCGGGTAACCCTGATGGAGCCGGTAATTGCCTGGATATTGTAAGGGGGCTAAATGGTTCTTTTCCCCTGCTGGGAGTCTGCCTGGGGCACCAGGTGATCGGTCAGGCTTATGGAGGGGAAATAATCCCAGCCCGAAAGCTGATGCACGGAAAAGTTTCACGGGTAGCTCATAACGGCAGGGAAATTTTTAAGGGAGCCGGGCCAAACTTTAAAGCGGCCCGCTATCATTCCCTGGTTGTTAATGCCGAAAGCCTGCCGCCAGAGCTGCTTGTGACGGCAGTTTCCGAAGACGGGGAAATAATGGGTCTAAAGCATAGCCGGGCACCCGTATGGGGTATCCAGTTTCACCCCGAATCAATATTAACCGAAGATGGTAAGCAAATCATAAAAAACTTTTTAGAAGGAGAGGGTTTTAGTAATGAGGATTATGGAAGCTATTGCTGCAGCCGCAGCACAGTCCAATCTCAGTGAAGGTGATGCCTGCGATGTAATGGAAGGGATTATGAACGGACAGGCAACTGATGTCCAGATTGCCGGATTAATTACTGCTCTGCGAGTTAAGGGAGAAACCGAAGAAGAGATTACAGGTTTTGCCCGGGCTATCCGGTCAGGAGCGGCAGGGGTTAATCTGAGCAGCAGCGGCTTAATCGATACCTGTGGAACCGGCGGTGACCAGTCCTATACGTTCAATATATCCACGGCAGCCGCTTTTGTTGTAGCAGCCTGCGGAGTGCCTGTTGCCAAACACGGCAACCGTTCTGTTTCGAGCAAGTGCGGCAGTGCCGATGTGCTGGAAGCTCTTGGAGTTAATCTTGATTTAGATCCCGGCGCTGCTGCAGGTGTTATGAAAGAAGCCGGAATAGCATTTCTATTTGCCCCCGTTTACCATGTTGCAATGAAGCATGCTGTAAAGGCGCGGAAGGAAATTGGGATCAGAACTATATTTAACCTGCTGGGGCCGTTGGTCAACCCGGCCAGGGCTGAGTACCATTTAATGGGTGTATACAGTCCTGAGCTAACGGTAGCACTGGGCACGGTGCTATCAAGGCTGGGTGTAACAAGAGCCCTGGTAGTGCATGGAGCCGGCAGGCTGGACGAAATATCCACCCTTGGTGCTACCAGGGTGACGGAAGTCAGGCAAGGCCTGGTGAAAACTTATGAAATCACTCCTGATATGTTTGGCCTGCCTGTTCCCAGGCCGGAAGAACTGCAGGGCGGGGAAACAGAAAAAAATGCTGCCATCATCCAAAGCGTGCTAAAAGGTGAGCGGGGTGCTGCACGGGATATAGTTGTCTTAAACTCTGCCGCAGCGCTTTACACAGCGGGTAAAGCTGAAAGTATTGAAGCAGGACTAAAGCCGGCCTGTGAAGCTATTGATTCTGGGAAAGCATTACACAGGTTGGAACTGTTGAAGCGCTGCACAAATGCTATCAACAGGAAGGAGGCAGGGGCGGTAAGTCTTTCATCTTCCGCCTGATAAAAATGTTACTGGAACAGATAGTCAGCAATAAAAAAAGAGAAGTTGCCAGCCTGGAAGCCTCCCGGCCCCTGGGTATTATCACCAGCGCCCTTGGAAACATAGAAAAGCCCCGCAGTTTTAAGCAAAGCTTGCAGGGTAGCGGCGGTCTGAAAATAATAGCCGAAGTAAAACGCGCTTCCCCGGTTAAAGGCTTGCTTAGTTCAAATTTTGACCCGGTAAGATTAGCCGGGGCTTATCAGCGCGGGGGTGCCGGTGCAATATCAGTAATCACTGAAAATAAATTTTTTAAAGGTGATCCTGCTTATATCAACCAGGTCAAAAAATGCACTGAGCTGCCGATTCTGCGCAAGGATTTTATTTTAAATGAATACCAGGTTTTTGAGTCGAGAGTACTAAAAGCAGATGCGATCCTTTTGATTGTTTCTATTCTCGATCAGTACATGCTTCGCAGGCTGATCAATCTGGCCGCCGACCTGGGGATGGCAGCCCTGGTAGAAGTGCATAATAAAGAGGAGTTGAAGCAAGCCATAGATGCCGGGGCTGATGTGATTGGCATTAATAACCGAAATCTAAAAACTTTCAACGTAAGCCTTTCCACTACCCTGCAGTTAGCTGTTGATATTCCGGAAGGTGCTTTAGTGGTCAGCGAGAGCGGAATAGCCAGTCGTGAGGATGTTTTACTTCTCGAGCAGGCCGGAGTAGACGCGGCCCTGGTTGGCGAAACCCTGGTTCGCTCAACGGATCCATCTGCCAGGCTGAAGGAATTAAAGGGTCTGCCGGCAGGGAAAGGAGCCGAAGCGCAATGTGGATAAAGATATGTGGCATCAAGACGGTCGAAGCAGCAGTGTGCTGCGCGGAGGCGGGAGCCGATGCTGTCGGATTTGTTTTTGCGGATAGCCTGAGGAAAGTTTCAGTTGACCAGGCTGCTGAAATTATCAGGGTCATTCCGCCGGAGGTAAATAAAGTCGGGGTTTTTGTTAACAGGTCTTACTCGGATGTTGCTGCAATAGATGCTGCCCTGGGTCTTGACCTGCTTCAGTTTCATGGGGATGAAAGTCCGCATTACTGCAGCAGATTCCCAGGACAGGCTGTTAAATCGTTCCGGATTGCAAATCCTGCCGATTTAGAGGATGTCAAGAAGTACCGGGGCAGTGTGAAGGCCTGTTTGCTTGACTCCTTTGAAGCGGGGCAGGCCGGAGGAACGGGCAAAGCCTGGGATTGGGCAATGCTTGCAAACATGGTGAACCAGGAACTGGCCGGTTTTAAACTGATCGTGGCCGGGGGATTGACAGCGCAAAACGTTAAAGTTGTCCTGCAGCATGTCAATCCTTACGGGTTGGATATCAGCTCAGGTGTGGAAAGTGGAGGGCAAAAAGACTGTGGTTTAATCGAAGAATTTATAAAAACCGTAAGGAGGTGCGAAAATGAGCAGCCTGCCTGATCAGAAAGGATATTTTGGTAGCTACGGGGGACGTTATGTTCCGGAAACCCTGATGACAGCCCTGCTCGAACTGGAGCAGGATTATATTGAATGCAGGGAAGATCCAGATTTTGCCCGCGAATTGCATTATTACCTGCAGCAGTACTGCGGCCGTCCAACCCCGCTCTATTATGCTGAAAGGCTGACCGAAATACTGGGCGGGGCAAAAATATATTTGAAAAGGGAAGACTTGAACCATACCGGGGCCCATAAAATCAATAACACCCTGGGCCAGGTGCTGCTGGCCCGGCGAATGGGCAAAAAAAGAATAATTGCAGAAACCGGGGCCGGGCAGCATGGGGTGGCGACGGCATCTGTAGCGACCATGTTTGGTCTGCAATGCGATATCTATATGGGAGAAGAAGATATGCAGCGCCAGGAACTAAACGTATTCCGGATGAACCTGCTTGGTGCCAGGGTCATTCCGGTTACTTCGGGCAGTAAAACCCTGAAGGATGCCACCAATGAAGCTTTGCGGGACTGGGTTACGAATGTTAATGACACTCATTATATCATCGGTTCCGTGGTCGGGCCGCATCCTTACCCGGTCATGGTGCGAGACTTTCAGAGGGTGATCGGAGAAGAAACCAGGGATCAATTCAGACAGGTTGAAGGCGGTTTGCCTGATTACCTGGTTGCCTGTGTCGGTGGGGGCAGTAATGCGGCCGGTTTCTTCCATCCCTTTGTTGAAGACGAAACAGTAAAGCTAATTGGAGTTGAAGCTGCCGGCAAAGGTTTGGATACAGGTTTCCATGCAGCAAGCCTGAGCGGGGGTCGGCCCGGTGTGCTGCATGGAAATTTAAGCTACCTGCTCCAGGATCAGGCCGGACAGGTTACAGTAGCCCATTCTATTTCCGCCGGTCTTGATTATCCCGGGGTCGGCCCCGAGCATGCATACCTGAAGGATATTTGCCGGGCCAGCTATGCTGCTGTAACCGACCGTGATGCCCTTAGAGCCTTTACCCTTCTTGCCGAGTGCGAAGGGATTATCCCCGCCCTGGAAAGCGCTCACGCCCTGGCCTACCTGGAGCAGTTGATTCCTACAATATCTACGGATAAAAAGGTGATAGTTTGCTTGTCGGGCCGGGGGGATAAAGATGTTGCATCAGCTTCAAAAGCTTTGGAGGAGGCAGGATTATGAACAGGATCGATGTGAAATTTAACAAGCTGCGGACGGAGGGAAAGAAAGGCATAATCGTCTACGTGACTGCCGGTGATCCTGACCTGGAAACTACCGAAGAACTGGTCTGCCGACTGGCTGAGAGCGGAGCGGCTATGGTTGAGCTGGGGGTGCCTTTTTCTGATCCCGTTGCCGATGGCCCGGTCATCCAGGCTGCTGCCGGCCGAGCATTGAAAAACGGGGTTACCCTGAAAGATGTTTTAGAACTGACTTCCCGGCTGCGTTCCAGGCTGGATATTCCCCTGCTTGTGATGACCTACTATAACCCTGTTTACTCATTTGGCCTTGAATCATTTGTTCATACTGCCTCAAAAAGCGGTCTTGATGGTGTAATTGTTCCCGATCTGCCCCTGGAAGAAAGTGAAGCTCTAAGTGAAATGCTGCAGAAGTGGGGACTGCACTTAATTCAACTGCTTGCTCCGACCAGTTCGCCCGGGCGAATCAAGGCAGCTGTTAAAAATGCCGGAGGCTTTATTTACTGCGTATCAGTATCCGGGGTGACCGGAGCCAGAACTGATTTGCCCGCTTCGGGATATGAACTGCTTACCCGGGTTCGCTCTGAAACTGATCTGCCCCTGGCCCTCGGTTTCGGGATTTCGCGCCCGGAACAGGTCAGCTCCCTTGGTGATGAGGCTGATGCCGTTATTATTGGCAGCGCCATAGTCAGGCTGGTCGAAGAAGGAGGATGCAGGGATGAGATACTTAAGCGGGTAGCCTCTTACCTGAAAAAATTTAACTAAAGTTATCAAAATTGCTTGCATTTTGTATGTGATGTCATTATAATTGTAAAAATGCCTTGGAGCCCTTCAGCAGCACTTCGGTTCTGATGCAAATAAAGGAGGAATACTTTGCAAGCGCTACTGGTTTTGGAAGACGGTTTCAGCCTGCGGGGCGAAGTATTTTCGGGAAAGGGCGAAGTATTCGGTGAAGTGGTTTTTAATACTTCAATGACAGGTTACCAGGAGATGGTTACCGACCCTTCCTACCGGGGTCAGATCCTGACATTGACCTGCCCCCTTGTTGGTAACTACGGAGTTAATGAAGAAGATGCTGAATCAGCCGGGCCCACAGTGGACGGCTTTTTAATTAGGGAAAACTGCCGGCGACCGCGAAATCGGAGAGCATCGGAATCACTACAAGGGTACCTTAACCGTCACAATATTATCGGCGCTGAAGGCCTAGATACCCGTTCCCTGACCCTTCACCTGCGCAGCGCAGGGACAATGTTCGGAGCTATATCCACCCTGGAAAGTGATCCGCAGACTCTCTTAAATAAAGTAATTGCTGCAAAAGAAAAATACGACCGTGACCTGGTGGCGGAAGTTTCCTGTGACAACTTATATCATTGGGATAGCAGTCACA
>PXBM01000174.1 GCA_003566935.1 Syntrophomonadaceae bacterium
CATGCGCGGAGACCGTGAAACTATCTGGCCCCGGATCAAGGAAAGTGCCGAGTGTGCCTGTAAGAAAAACTGTCGATTGGAGGAAAATCTCTATGCTGACTGCCCTCGATAAAAGATTGCTTGAAGAGATAGCCGACCTGCATGATGAACCGCCCGGAGCCTTTAATATCCGTAAGGATGGAAAAGGTGTCCAGCGGCGTTCACTTGAAGGTATTGAAATTAAAAGCAAGGATAACCAGCCAGGCATTGACGTGATCGTTGCCGCCGGCAAAGAAGGTTCTGTTCACATCCCGGTGATTATGACCGAAACCGATTTAAACGACCTGGTTTATAACACCATTGACATCGGTGAAAATGCTGATATTGAACTTGTTGCCGGCTGTGGTATCCATAACCCCGGTTCCGGTAAGGCGCAGCATGACGGGGTTCACGAGATAATTGTCCGTAAAGGAGCCCGCCTGCGCTACAGCGAAAAACATTTCGGTGAAGGTGAAGATGGTGGCAAGAGAGTCCTCAATCCAAAGACGGTATTGAAAATTGAGGAAGGAGCATACGCCGAGCTCGAGCTGATTCAGATCCGTGGGGTAGATAATACTAACAGGGTAACCGAGGCCGAAGTAAAGGCAGGCGGCCGGCTGGTCATGTTTGAACGTCTGCTGACCGACGGTGACCAGGAAGCGGTTTCCGATGTTGTAGTTAAGCTTTTAGCGGAAGAAAGTACGGCCAGGATCGTTTCCCGTTCCGTGGCCAAGGGTAAATCCAAACAGGTTTTTAACCCTCGCTTACTTGCTTACGGACCCGGACGGGGTCACGTGGAATGTGACTCTATCATTATGGACCAGGCCACTGTCCGCTCAGTCCCGGAGATATGGGCTGAAAATGCCGAGGCAGAGCTGGTTCATGAAGCGGCTATCGGTAAAATTGCCGGTGAACAGCTGATGAAATTAATGTCACTCGGCCTGACCGAAGAAGAGGCAGAAGAAGCTATTATCAGTGGATTTTTGAAATAAATAGTCCCGGGAGGGCTTTTATTGGGAATCATCACGATCTCACGTGAATTTGGCAGCGGCGGAGAAACCATTGCCCGCCTTGTTGCAGAAAAAACCAAGTTTCACCTGGTAAACAAGGAAACTATTATAAAAGGCCTAAGTGATTACGGTATAGAGCAGCCTCCGGAAGATCCGGAAAAAGCAGTCAGTAAGGAAGATATAGGTCCGGACGGTCGGAACTACATTGAAGCTATGCACGATTACATATATGACCTGGCCATCCGTAACAACCTTGTTATTTTAGGCCGTGGTGGTTCATTTCTTTTTAAGGATTATCCACCGGCCCTGCATGTCAGGGTGATTGCCCAGTTTACTCACCGGGTTAACAAAGTGATGAAGCTGTACGGCCTGAATTCTGAAACAGCAGTTAAGCTGGTCAAAGAGAAGGATCATGAAAAGAGGCAGTACTACAGGCGAATTTTTGATCTCAACTGGAACAATACCCGGCCGTACGACCTGGTTTTAAATACGGAAAAAATGGGCCTCGAAGATGCCGCCGATATCGTAGTTGCCGGTTACCGCATTCATGCCGAACCACGCCAGGTTAAAGATGGTCCGGACGGTACAGATATTGAGAACGGCATTTTAACTTCGCCGGCAGAAGAGGAAGCCGATAAGTTTATGCATTCCAGTGAAGAAGAGTTCGCTTCCATGCTCGATTTTTACAGGATCCGCTGGGACTACGAACCGAAAACCTTCCTACTGGAGTGGGACAGTGAAGGCAATGTCATAGAAGCCTTCTCACCGGATTTCTACCTGCCTGACCAGGATCTCTATATTGAGTTGACAACCCAGAAACCTAAACAGTCCTGGCGCAAGAACCGCAAGATCAGGAGGATGAAGGAGCTATACCCTCATGTAAGTGTGCGCCTGATTGACAAAAAAAGCTTCGAAAGCCTGCTGAAAAAGCACCATCCTGAAGAAAGTAAAGGAGAGTAATATTGACAGATAAGATACCTGTAAATAATGATCAGCTGAAAGTTATAATAACCAGGGAAGAGATTAAAGAAAAGGTCGAAGAACTGGGGAAGAAAATAACTGATGATTACGCCGGCAAAGACCTGGTTTTAATTGGCGTGTTGCGAGGCAGCATCTATTTCCTGGTCGATCTTACCCGGAAAATGGATATTCCTTTTGCTATCGACTTTATCAGCATATCGCAGTATGGTGAGCAATCAGATTCGGCAGGGGTAGTCCGTATCACCAAGGATCTGGACCTGAGTATATCGGGAAAAGATGTGCTGGTGGTGGAAGATATCGTTGATACCGGGTTAAGCCTCGGTTACCTGCTGCGCAACCTGAAAACGAGAAATCCGGCCGACCTTAAGGTCTGCACCCTGCTTAACGTAGAAGCGCGCCGCATCGTCGAGGTGCCCGTGGATTACAAGGGATTTGAAATTCCGAATATCTTTGTTGTCGGTTACGGTTTGGATTATAACGAAAAATACCGCAATTTGCGGTATATTGCCGAGTTTGACCGGCCCTGAGGGTAATATTTGGGTAATATTTAAAAAAGTACATAGTAGAACCAGGCCCCAACAGACCTGTGGTTTCACCTTCAGAACCTCTTTCCCCAATCATCTCCGGTCATTTTAAGTGCCCCTACAGACACCTTCTCATGACCTCCAACCGGTTTTTTAAGATTCTGAGCCGTGGTTTCCGGCGCTTTCCGGCTTAGTTCCGATTTCACTCTTCCCTATGCCTTTCCGCTACCGTCCCTTTCAGCTGTTCGGTTACTCTGGATAACCCCGGTTTTTCAATCAAAGCCAAAGCCTCTTTCTTACACCGGTTTTTCCCTTCTAACCGAACCTGGTTCACCTTCCAGCCTCTCGGAACCTGGTAATAAGTATAATAGCATGGGCCCAGGAACTTGTCAATAGTTTTTTCAATATTTTTTTAAAAAAAATTATTTCCATAAGGGGCCAGTTTATTTATAGAGGTAATAGTAGAAAATGTGGAAGAGATAGGTAGACGGGGTTGATTTGTTTTATCTTGTTGCGGAGGTGTCCGGATTAAAAAGGTCGTAAAAAATGTCCCGATAATAATTTGAGCGTATAAATATTTGATAAGTGCAAAAAAATTAACGGGCATATTATCTGTGATTTTAGAAGGTATAGACTTACTTTTAGCAAATATTACTCTATGAGCATTTTGAGCATTGCAAGGTAAAAGATTTAGAGAAATATTCTCTATAAACTTGATGGATAATTTCCTGAAGATAGGAGCATCTTTTTATGGAAAAAACAGAAGTCAAAGAAAGAAACAGCAGCACTCATTTTGAAGGTAAGGTCATTTCCATACGCAGCAGCGTAGTTGATGTTATCTTCCCCGGCAGGGTGCCCGCCCTGCGCACCAGGCTGGAAGCCGGTCCGGGAAAAAATGTTGTAATTGAAGTTGTTTCGCACCTGGAAGGTGGAGTGGCTCGGGGTATTGCCGTATCCCCTACCAGCGGTCTCAAGCGCGGCGATCCGGTCATAGATACCAATGACATGATCCGGGTGCCCGTGGGCAAGCAGGTCCTGGGACGGATGTTCAACGTGCTCGGTGAAACGATTGATGAGAAAGGGCCGCTTGCCGAGGATAGCGAAAGAAACGGCATCCACCAGCCTGCCGCTTCCATTTCCAGGAGAGTTACCACCGCCGAGATCTTTGAAACGGGGATCAAAGCGATTGACCTTTTAACTCCCCTGGAAAGGGGAGGCAAGGCCGGCCTCTTCGGCGGGGCCGGGGTCGGCAAAACTGTTTTAATTACAGAGCTGATTAATAATACAGTTGGTAAGCATGAGGGGGTCAGTATTTTTTGCGGCATCGGCGAGCGCTCCCGCGAAGCGGAGGAACTTTACCGCGATATCCAGGACGCCGGAGTGCTTGATAACACTGTGATGATTTTCGGGCAGATGAACGAACCGCCCGGCGCCCGTTACCTGGTTGGTCATTCCGCCCTGACCATGGCCGAGTATTTCCGGGATGAAGCAAAGCAGGATGTGCTGCTTTTAATCGATAACATTTTCCGTTTTGTCCAGGCCGGATCTGAAGTTTCCGGCTTGCTGGGCAAGATGCCTTCGCGGGTTGGCTACCAGCCGACCCTGGCTACAGAAATTGCCGAGCTGCAGGAACGGATTTCCAACACTGCCACCGGGGCGATTACGTCAATACAGGCAGTCTACGTACCCGCCGATGACTTTACTGATCCGTCGGCCACCCATACCTTTGCCCACCTGTCGGCCTCGATTATTCTTTCCCGCAAGCGGGCCAGTGAAGGCCTTTATCCTGCAGTAGACCCGCTGCGCTCCTGGTCGAAGATGCTCACTCCCTTAGTTGTCGGCGAGCGCCACTACAAGGTGGCCCAGGAAGTGCGCCGCAACCTGGCGGAGTACGAAGAGCTGAAGGATATTATTGCCATGCTAGGCCTGGAGGAACTGTCCCAGGAAGACCGGAAGGTTGTTAACCGGGCCCGCCGCCTGGAGCGTTTCATGACTCAACCCTTCGTGACTACCGAACAGTTTACCGGTTACAGCGGTAAGGTAGTTGACTTAGAAGATGCCCTTGACGGCTGTGAACGAATACTGGGAGATGAGTTTGCAGAAAGGTCGGAAGGTGACCTCTACATGCTTGGTAAAATTAGCGATATCAAGGCTAAAGCAGGCGCAGGCAAGGAAGCGTCTTCACAGGAAAGTGAAAATGGTGAGGAAGAGGAGAGGGAAGAAACCGCTGAGGTTGAGCAGGAAAAAACTGCAGAGAATTAGCAAGAAGAATTACCGGAAGATGAAGGAACGGATCCAGATCGAGAATAATTATTTAAGAAATAAAATATCCGAGATAGAGTTTAGTCATATTAAGTTATAAAATTTAAGCTCGGGTCAGAACAGAGAAACTAATAATTAAAACTGAGGTAGCACATAGATGTTTGAAATAGAAAAAACTGCAGACCAGGAAGCAACTGGTACAGAAAGCGGCAGCCTGCTTTTGATTTGGCCCCTTTGCAGCAAGCCGGATAATTATCGCACAACAATTTACGGCCTGCAGTGGTTTGTTTTTGCCGTGGCCCATATTGCCGTTATCCCGGTCATTCTTGGCCCTTACCTTGGTCTGGACCAGGCCGGCACGGCAGCTTTTGCCCAGCGGATGTTCTTTTTTATCGGCCTTGGCTCCCTGCTCCAGGTTTTGTTCGGCCACCGCCTGCCCATTATCGAGGGCCCTGCAGCACCCTGGTGGGCTATAGCGGTCAGCCTGTCGGGTATAGCTGTCGCCACCGGCAGACCGCTTGAGCTATTGCGTACTGACCTGGTCGGCATGACCCTGGTCAGCGGCATATTTATCGCTGCTCTTGGTTTAAGCGGTATAATCGGCCGGAATCGTTGGCACGGTGATCTCTATTTTATTGGAACATGTTTTGCTGCCCCGCAGGTAAATTGAGTCAACCAGGCAGGAGGATGATAGATGAAGCTTAAAATATTACTTCCCGCAAAGGTTTTGCTGGAAGAAGAAGTGGAAAAAGTAACTGCCGAAGCAGAAAACGGCTTCTTTACCATACTGCCCCGCCATGTTGATTTTGTATCTGCCCTGGTTCCGAGTATTTTTACCTATGTTACCTCCGGCGGCAGTGAACATTACCTGGCCCTCGATGAAGGGATCCTGATCAAGCAGGGTGACCAGTTATATGTATCGGCCGCCCGGGCAGTACAGGGAGAAAGTCTGGAAGTTTTGCAGGAAACTGTGGAAAGCGAACTGAAAGTATTAGGTGAAAGTGAGAAAAAATCGAGGGCGGTTATGTCCCGCCTTGAAGTAGATACCCTGCGGCGGTTTTCCCGCCTGGGAGGAGAGCGCTGATGGCCGAAGATAACGA
>PXBM01000083.1 GCA_003566935.1 Syntrophomonadaceae bacterium
GCATCTTGATCTGCTACGATGCTGAATTGCCCGAACCGGCCCGCTTACTGGCCCTAAAAAGCGCAGAACTGGTCTTCATACCCTCCTGCTGGAGTAAAAAAGGTGAAACCCGCTGGGACATTCAGCTGCCTGCCCGCGCCCTAGACAATCTATATTTTGTTGTAGGCGTCAATATCGTTGGTGAAAACAACTGCGGAAAAAGTAAAATTATCAGTCCAAGAGGGCGGGTTATGGCAGAAGCTCCCCGGGAAAACGAAGCAGTGTTAACAACCAGGATAGGGCTTGATGAAGTAGTTGAGGCACGCCGGGAAATTCCATACTACACTGATTTTCGTCCGGAAACTTTCTATAAACTTGACCGGGGTGAACGTAATGACCTCTATTAATTTAATCGAAACATCCGTTGATCAGAACCGGGCCCGGGAAGTTTTGAATGCCTGGGCAGAGAAAAAAAACCTGGCCCCATTAACTTTCAACAAAGAAGGTTTCGTTTACTATCCCTATTATTGCGGAGAAACAACCACCTCAATTAGAAGAATTCCTCCCCTACCGCCCCGAAAAATTCCGCACCGTTGGTTGTTGGATGCCATTACAGGGAGGCCTTTTATGCTGCCGGAAACCCTGGAAGGCACTCCACAGGAAGTAAATGAGTCAGAAAATATCCTTGATCCGGTTATTGATTCCCAGGGAGCGGATGAAAATATCAGGGAACATCTGCCGCGCTTTATTATGCGCCACTATAAATTCTTCTTCACCCCAACTATTGAAACAAAAGATTTTTCACTGCTATATATCAAGGTGTGGCTATTTAATTTCACAGATAAAAATGGTGATGAAACTTACCTCGGGGTTAATACCTGGAGCGGTAATATCATGGAACTTGAAGACTAAGATATAAAAAAGCCGAATGAAACTTATTACAGGTAAACCATCTTATCAAAAAGTTCATCCAGATTAACAGTGGCAAAGGTAGAGGCATAATCGGCCATGGCGTAGGGAATTATCAGATGGTTGTTATGAGTAGTAATACCACAGGAATAAACAACGTTCGGAACATAACCCTCTCGCTCTTCGTCATTCGGTCTCATCAGCGGTTCACCGGTTTGTGCTATAACCCTGGTCGGATCCTCAAGGTCAAGCAGGGTTACACCGAGGCTGTACCTGCGCATCGGGCCTACCCCGTGGGTTAACAGCAGCCAGCCCTTTTCAGTCTCAACCGGAGAGCCACAGTTACCTATCTGAATAAATTGCCAGGGATACTCGGGTTCCTGGATTTTCTTGGCTTTCTCCCAGTAGTGAATATCATCAGAAAACATGATGTAATTATTTACGCCATCTATTCGTGACATCATTGTATATTTACCATTGACCTTCCTGGGAAACAGGGCCATACCCTTATTCTGGGCATGCTCACCGTGTAAGGGCATGATCTTAAAATGATAGAAGTCTTTGGTTTCAATAAGCTTGGGCAGAATTGTAAAACCGTTAAAAGCAGTATAAGTTCCATAGTAAGTTACCGACCCATCATCATCAGTGAATTCAACAAACCGGGCATCCTCAATACCATTGCTCTCAGAATTGGATATTGGATAAATCACTCTTTCCGACAGTGCAGTATCAAGGGAAAAGGTAATCTCATAGTGCGAGTTAGCCAGCCAGTTGCAGTCCTGTAAAACTTTTCGCTGAATTTTATTGAGTTTGTTTTTCTTTAAAGATTCTTCAGTAGTTTCCTGGAGTTCATCGTAGGTAAATTGGTCGCCAAGCCGGTCCATGACCATGCTGATCAGGTCCTTTTGCACATGCATCTCAGATAACTTCTCCAGGAAGGCTTTCTTGTCATAGATATGGTTTTTTACAGCTTCAGGAATATCTACCAGATCACCCGGTGCTTTGAATTCAAGGTTGCCGTCTTTATCAATGACTCCACTTCTGAAAACTATGGAAGAAATGTGACCCTCACCGGTTGCCCTGAAACTGACAATAACCCGCTTTTGGCCTTCTCCCAGGACAGTCTGGTCGGGATCATCCACGATGGAGGGGTTAAAAAAAGCAGCCGATTCTATTGAATATTCCATGGTAAAATAGGAACCTATCAGCAGTTGGGTTTCTCTGGTCAGGGAATCAGGGTCTACATTAACCTGTTTGACGATATGCCTCACTCTATTGAAATGCTCCTTGAACACCTTAGAAATATTACGATGGCGCTGTGAAAAATTTGTCAGAACCCGGTTCAGGGTAAAACGGGTTGCTTCATCTGAAAGAGACAAAATTTTGGGGATAATTCTTCTCGCTCTTTCATCTCCACCCGGCATATAATAGCGTGCCATTACTCTTTTTGAATCGGGATAAAATCTGATATCTTTACGGTTTACTTGAATTGTCAAACTGCAAATCCCCCTGCTTTAAAATTTCACTTCTATATTATATACAATAACAGGTGATTATGCACGTAAATTTGAACATTTCCTGATAAAAATTCCGTTACAGGCATGTTTTGTTCACTTACAAGCGGAATCACTATTCTTTTGGGACCGGGGTATGCATATTACTCTTGCTATGAACAGGCTTATTAAAAACTAACTGACAGGCGCTATATCTCAGAAATCAGCTGTTCTCTAGATATTCTTGACGTTATATAAATGCTGCAAATTCTTTATTTGTAGTTTTTAAAAACATTGGGAATAGCTATGCTCAACAGTGCGCCAATAGTTGTTTTTGAAAGATCTACAAGTATAAACTGTTGGTGCACTACCGTTCCTGAATAACCCAAAGTATGCTTATTGCCCGAAAGCTTATGATTCGATTGCCCTGGCTTAATATTGAGCACTACAATCAGTTGATTATTGTTAAGTTGAATTAAATAAAAATCCCCAAGTGGAGGGTAATGCGATTCTTTTAAGGCGTTATTTAATACTTTTGATATCTCACGAAACAACTTAATGTGTTTTGGCACAAACCCGTATTGAGGCACTACGCCCTGATTATGATGAAAGGCAACAGATTTATTTGAGCTGGTATCCCAAATATCTGTATCAACAAAACCTTCACCTAAATCATCCTTAAGTCCGTTGATAACTTTTCTGATCTGTTCGACAGTTATTCGCATATGCTGCCCACCTCACAACCGGACAAATCATTAATTATAATTTCTAATGACAAGTAAAAGTGCATCACTATAGCTGCTAGCTTGTTGCTTCCTGCAAGTTCTTCAAAACTTTAGGTAGCACCACACTCATCAATATGCCCATCGTAGTCTTAGAAAGATCGACAAGCATCCCCTGTTGATAGTCTCCTGAAGTTATTATGACCACAACAAGACCATTATCTAAATGAACCATATAGTAGTCACCCAAGCTAGGGTAATCTGCTCCGGCTAAAGTCTTATTCAACGTTCTCGTAACTTCATTAAATAAGGCAACCGCTTTGGGTTGGGAGTTATATCCGGCTAGTGAGTGAGCATCTTTACTCTGCCATATGTCACTCGCCACGAACCCATCACCCAGATCTGATTTAAGCTCTTCAATAATCGTATTAAAACTTTGCAGCATCTTGCTCAATTCTTTCACCCTTTCTGGTTTATTTTTTTATTGCATTTACCTATTTCAACTACTTTTTTCATGGAAATATAAGTCAATTATCAAATTCTTCAGCGAATACTTTCTCATCCCTCGGGGTTAAGCAGAGGTTTTAGTTGGATAAAGCCGTAAACTAGCAATTTATAATGCATTTCATCCCTGTTAGTTTGCGATGTAATGATCGAATTATAATTCATTACTTACAACTGTATACTGAATTCATCATCAGCCAAGGCACTTGCCATTTACAAAGTTCTTATTAATGCCAAGGCTTGGTTTTGCGCCACTGCCTTTCGCCAAACTCACATTTTCCATTGGCCTTTCACTTTTTAAATATTAATTGTATTATAGCTATTGCAATTACTTGTGTCAATCTTTAGTTTGACAGATAATTCAGTAGATGATATTACATCTTTAATAATGAAAATATCACTTTGCGCCATTGAAAAAGTAAAGAAACTCTTAACTCTTTCTTCTTACAATGCTCTGTTTGCTAATTGCAGGATTATCTTGGCCTGTTAGGGGAATGTCGACTACATAGCTATTGTGAGCGGCATCAAGCTGCTCCCCGCTCCCGCTGGATATAATTTGTCGGACCTTTACAATAAGTACTTCCTCCCTGGCGGGATCGAGTATTTCCAGTTCATCACCAACAGCAAACCTGTTCCTGGCCTTAATTCTCAAGACCTGTTCTTCCCGGTTATGCTCATCTACTGTGCCGACAAAATCATAACCCCGGATGTAGGCGGAGCTTTCATAGCGTTCGGTTTGATCTTTTCTTTCAGGGAGATAGAATCCGGTGGTGAAAGGCCGGTGTGATACTCTTTTTAGTTCTTCCAACCATCCGGGGGTAAAGCAGTAGTTCTTCCTGTCAGCATGAAAGCTATCCAGGGCAGCCCGGTAAACCTTTGTTACCGCTGCCACATAATAAGCAGTTTTCATCCGCCCTTCAATTTTCAAACCATCCACACCAGCTGCCGCCAGTTCGGGGATATGTTCAATCATACAAAGATCACGCGAATTTAAAATATAAGTACCCCTGGCATCTTCCTGGATGGTAAACTCATCTTCACGCTTTTTTTCTTTAAGACTGTATTCCCAGCGGCAGGGTTGATTACACTCCCCCCGGTTGGCAGAGCGGCTGCTTAGAAAACTTGAAAGCAGGCAGCGGCCGGAATAGGCCATACACATTGCACCATGCACAAAAACCTCCAGTTCCATCTCTGGAACTTTTTCTTTTATAGCTCTGACCTGGTCCAAACTCAGCTCACGGGCCAGCACAATTCTATCGACTCCCTGCTTTTGCCAAAATTTAACTCCTTCGCTATTCATGGTATTTACCTGGGTGCTGAGATGGATTTTCAGATCATACTCGAGTTCATTAACAAGCATCAGGAAACCGGGATCCGATATGATCACTGCATCAATACCAAGACCGGCCGCTTCCCTATAATACTGAAGCATTGCTTCCAGATCATCATCAAAAGCAAAAATATTTAGGGCCAGGTAAACCCGGCATTTATGGTCATGAGCAAAACGAACCCCTTCAGCCAGATCTTCAAGAGAAAAAGCTGTATCGGGTGCCCGCAGTGAAAATGCTCCACCACCACAATATACAGCATCAGCTCCGAAACGAACCGCTGTTTTAAGTTTTTCCAGGTTGCCTGCAGGCGCTAAAAGTTCCATAATAAGATTATAACTGATAGGGGCTTAAAGATAAAACTTAATTAACGCTTCCCCCTTTCGGTTGCATGCATCGCATCATATTGCAATCATATTAGCTGACCTGGATGGGCTAAAAAAGATTAATGATACCTTTGGTCACGGTGAAGGTGATCTTTATCTGCAACATATTGCTACCATATTAAAGGAAGCACTGCGTGGGTATGATTTGCTGGCAAGAGTTGGTGGTGATGAGTTTGCCATGGTCCTGCCACGAACTGATGAGCAGGCAGGAAAAACGATTATAAAAAGAATTTACAATATGGTTGAAGAACACAATGAAGCAAATAAAGGATCAATACTGAGTGTTTCTATGGGATTAGCCATAAGCAAGGATAATACTCAACCTCTTGAAGAAACTTATCATGATGCTGATAATCGTATGTATATTGAGAAGCAGCGTAAAATTAAATGAGTCCAAAATAAAAACTACGGTGGCGAATGGGGTCAGGTCTTATGGACAGTTCAACTACACTGTGTCCCAAGTTATCAGTTATTTCGATTCTGATGCTAAAAACGCCAGAAATTCCTTCACAAGCTGCGGGTCGAACTGGGTGCCGGCGCAGCGCTTCAGCTCTTCTAAGGC
>PXBM01000126.1 GCA_003566935.1 Syntrophomonadaceae bacterium
CCGGTATGGGTAGATATCGGTAGAGCAAAAGATGTAATTCCCGGGCTGAAAGACAACCTGTTCCTTCATGCCGGCCCGCCCATTACCTGGGACCGGATGAGCGGACCCCTGAAAGGGGCAATCATCGGTGGATTAATCTATGAAGGAAAGGCAAAAAATGCCGAAGAAGCTAAAAAGATTGCTGCATCTGGCGAAATTGAATTTGCGCCCTGCCATCATTACAATACAGTAGGGCCGATGGCCGGGGTAACCACTCCTTCCCAGATGGTTTTTATTGTTGAAGACGAAGAGTGGGGCGGAAATACCTACTCCAACATGAATGAAGGGTATGGTAAGGTCCTGCGTTACGGAGCATACGACGATGAAGTCTTAAACCGCCTGCGCTGGCTTGATGAGGTATACGCACCCTGCCTGAAGGAAGCAGTTAAGCTTGCTAAAGGTGTTGATATGAAGTCAATTATTGCCCAGGCTTTGCACATGGGCGACGATGCCCATAACCGGAACCGGGCAACAACTTCACTATTTATCCGTACTATCGCTCCTTTTATTGTCGAGACTGAATTTGGCAAAGAAAAAGATTACGATGCACCACGCCTTGATCTGTCGAACGTGTCGGAATACTTTAACAATAAAGCGTCTATTGCTTCAGAAGTGCTTGCTTTCATGCACAGCAATGATCTAACCTCACTTAATGCTATCATGGCTGCCTGCAAAAGCATGGCTCTGGCAGCACATGGTGTTGAAAACTCAACCATGGTAACAACCATGGCCCGTAATGGAACAGATTTCGGAATCAGGGTTAGCAGCACCGGTGACAAGTGGTTTACTGCTCCGGCAAACGTGCCCGATGGACTTTTCTTCTCCGGCTTTAAGTCTTCCGATGCCAACCGGGATATCGGCGACAGTGTAATTACCGAAACAGTCGGGGTTGGAGGTTTCGCCATGGCCGCCGCACCGGCGATTGTTAATTTCATCGGTGGAAGTCCTGCCGATGCATTTGATGCAACCAATGAAATGTATGAAATAACTGTTGCCGAAAACAGCAATTTCAACATTCCGGCCATGGACTTCAAAGGAACACCCACCGGTATTGATGTCCGTAAGGTAGTAGAAAAGAATATCGTCCCGCGAATAAATACTGGTATAGCACACAAGGAAGCCGGAATCGGCCAGGTCGGCGCGGGTATCGTTAAGCCGCCGATGGAAATGTTTATTGATGCTCTGAAAGAGCTGGCTAAATAATAGCAATAAAGGGGCATATTTAATTTTTAAGTTGGAGGTGAACCAGGAAGATGCTGTCATATGAATACGTTAAATGCACCGGTTTAAGCGAAGCAGTTGATATACTTGCCAAAGAAGAACAGGCTTATCCTTATGCCGGTGGAACTGATTTAATGGTTGGAATGCGCGGTGGCAAATTTGCGCCAAAAAAACTGGTTGATATTAAAACTTTGCCCGAACTGAATGTCTTTGAAGAAAACGATCAAGGCATAATAATTGGGGCTGCCATTACATTGAACCAGATTGCATGCCATGATTCAATTATAAAGAACATCCCTATCCTGGCAGAAGGCAGTCACAGTGTGGGCGGCTATACTATTCGCAACAGGGCCACTCTCGCCGGTAATATTTGCAATGCTTCTCCTGCCGCAGATACTGCCGCACCGCTCTATACCTTGGATGCGTTAATTAATATTGTCGGTCCTGACGGAAATAGGTCTTTACCGGTTGAAGAATTCTTTACCGGACCCGGTCAGACTGCTCTAAAAAATGGCGAGCTGGTCCAGTCAATTTTTATACCCAGGCCATTTCCTGCAGGTAAAGGGGTTTACATTAAAGCTTCACGCACCGGCTCGGTAGACCTCGCTACTGTCGGAGTTGCAGTGCAAAACTGGGGTGAACATGTGAAAATTGCTGTAGGCGCAGTAGCCGCCACTCCTGTCAGAGCTTTTTCTGTTGAAAAAGCAATAAATGAAAAGGGCGAGAAAAGCTCAGCCGAGGCAGCAAAGCTTGTTAATAATGATATCGCTCCAATTACTGATATACGTGGTTCCCGTGAGTACCGTTATCACATGGTTGAGGTTCTGGTCCGGCGCGGCCTGGAACAGACAATGGGGGTGTGAAAATGCGTGATAAAAAAATAATAAAATTTACAGTTAACGGAAATAGCGAAGAACGAGAAGCTGTTGTTGGAGAAACCCTGCTAAAGTTTATCAGGGACGAACTTAACCTGACCGGCACCAAGTCAGGCTGTGAGATTGGTGAATGTGGCGCCTGCACAGTTCTACTGGATGGAAAACCGGTTAACTCCTGCCTGGTTTTAGCAGTCGAATTGGATGGAAAAGATCTATTAACAATAGAAGGACTATCTAAAAACGGTGAACTTGATCGCCTGCAGCAGGCTTTTATTGATCACGCTGCCTTCCAGTGTGGATACTGCACACCCGGTATGATTATGGCGGCAAGATCCCTGCTTGAAAGAAACGCTAATCCTAATGATGATGAGATTAACGAGGCTTTAAGCGGTAATCTATGCCGCTGTGGCGCCTACCAGGAAATCAGGGATGCTGTTAAAGATTCCGCTAAAAAGTAAGAAGGAAAGGAGGATGAGAAAATGTCAGATCTGAAAATAGTAGGAACTTCTGTGCCGCGCAAGGATGCAATGGAAAAAGTAACCGGAGCGGCCGAGTTTATTGAAGACCGTTATATGGGGCCAATGCTTTACGCTAAGATGAAAAAAAGCACTGTGGTCCACGGACGTATTTTAAGCATTAAGACTGAAAAAGCAGAAAAACATCCAGGTGTAAAAGCGATTTTAACCGGTAAAGACTACCCCAACATGATTGGACTCTACCTGATTGACAGGACCTTTTTAGCTGTTGATAAGGTCCGCTTTTGGGGTGAACCCGTCGCTGTAGTCGCCGCTACATCTGAAAAAGCTGCAGCCGAAGCAGTTGATTTGATTGAAGTTGAATATGAAGAGTTGCCCGGTGTTTTCGACCCACGCGAAGGGATCAAGCCTGACGCACCTGTAATTCATGAGAACCTTGGTAACTATGAAATTGTCCCGATCTTTTATCCAACACCCGGGACTAATATTGCCAACCACTTTAAAATTCGCAAAGGTGATATTGAAAAGGGTTTTGATCAAGCTGACCATGTTCTTGAAAAGGAATACTATGTACCGCAGATGCAGCATGTACCTATTGAAACCCATAAAGCAGCAGTTCAGTGGAGTCCGGATGGCAAACTTACTGTCTGGAGCACTGCCCAATCACCCAATGTGGTGCGTCAGCTTTTAGCAAAATCCCTGGATTTACCGATGCACAAAATACGCGTTATTTCCAGCTATATCGGAGGAGGCTTTGGCTGCAAGGCCGGAGCTTCTATCGAAGGGTTGCTGGTTCCGATAGCACAGAAATATCCCGGTCATATCATCCGCATTGTATTTGACAGGGAAGAGGACATGCAGGGCACTTTTACCCGGCAGGCTCTTTTTTCAAAGTTAAGAACTGGTTATACAAAAGATGGCAGGATAACTGCTCTGCAATATGAAATGATCTGGGACGGTGGGGCTTACACCGAATATGGTGTTAATATTGTTCGTGCTGCCGGTTACAGTTCTACCGGAGCATACGATATTCCAAACGTTAAAACCGATTCATACTGTGTTTATACCAATAACTCTATCGGCGGACCGGTCCGCGGTTTCGGAATGTGTGAAATGCAGTGGGGTATCGAGCGCCAGATTGAGGAAATTGCTAAACAGCTGGAAATGGATCCGCTGGAAGTTCGCCTGAAAAACGGTATGAAGCGAGGATCAACTACAGCGTCTGGCCAGGTTGTTCAAGATGTTGATTATGAAAAGTGCCTCAAAGTAGTAGCCGACAAGATCGGGTGGGGCAAAAAAGAGAGCGGCAAAGACGGAAAATTACGCGGCAAGGGTATCGCCGGCCTGGTAAAATGCCCTGCTCAGCCCAGCAATGCTGCGTCTTCGGCTATAATTCGCATCAACGAAGACGGCACTGCACACGTGATGGTCGGAGCCACCGAGATGGGTCAGGGTATGCTTACGGTAATAAGCCAAATTGCTTCAGAAGCCCTACATATACCCGTTGACAAGATCGATATCAAGGTGCCGGATACTGATTTTACGCCCTATGAATGGCAAAGTGTTGGTAGCAGGATAACCTATACCTGCGGAACCTCTGTCAAACGAGCGGCAGAGGATGCCCTGGGCCAAATTTACCGTATAGCTGCCGATTTACTCGAAGTGCCGCAAGAAGATTTAAGCTATGACGGTAAAAAAGTTTATTCAACCAGAGACCCTGACATAAAAGCAACCATCAGGGAAATAGCTGATAGCTGTAAGAAGTGCACAGGTGAAGGGATTGCCGGACCGATCATCGGACGGGGATCATTCGTTCCCACTAACATGACCAACCTCGATCCGGAAACCGGCCAGGGCAACCCAGGCCTGTTCTACTGCTTTGGCGCAACCGGAGTGGAAGTAGAAGTTGATCCGGAAACAGGAGTAATTGAAGTCATCCAACTGGCCAGTTCAATTGATGCCGGTAAAGCGATTAACCCCCAGCTAGCCAAAGTACAGCTGCACGGCGGCACGATAATGGGCCTCTCTACGGCACTTTACGAAGAAGTTCGTTTTGACAAAGGTATAATGCTAAACCGTAACTTCACTGATTATAAAATAGCAACATTTGATAATGTTCCGCATATGGACAGTTTTATTGTAGAAACACCTGAAACAAAAGGACCTTATGGTGCCCGCGGTATCGGTGAACAACCTATGATAGGCGTTGCTCCCGCAGTTGCCAATGCTGTAAGTGACGCTCTCGGAGTTGAGTTTAACTCCTTTCCGCTAACACCGGAGAAAGTTTGGCGAGCTTTAAAAGATAAAAAATAAGTTTGAGCCGATCATTTCTAACACCATGACCCTGCTATTAATATTAACAATGATCGGTTCAATCCACCCCCATCCACCCTTTAAGCGGTGGGTGGGGGTGTGAATTATTAAGGGAGCTGGTTTTTTATGATACCCCGCAAAGTCATAATCAGGGGGGCAGGTGATCTGGCTACTGGTGTGGCCCACCGTCTCTGGAATTCAGGGTTTTCGGTTGTGATGCTGGAGCTGCCTGATCCGCTGGTGGTAAGAAGGACAGTCTCATTTGCCTCTGCTGTTTATGAAAATAGCATAACCGTAGAAAGTGTTACGGCAAAATTATGCCCTCAAGCTGATCAAATAGATCAATATTTTGACCAAAATATAATACCCGTAATGGTTGATCCTGATGGATCAATACTTTTAAAGGAAAAGCCGCCTGTATTAATTGATGCGGTCATGTCAAAAAACAACACCCTGACCAGGATTGATCAGGCTGAACTGGTAATAGGGCTGGGACCGGGATTTAAGGCCGGAAAAGATGTGCATGCCATTGTTGAAACAGAACGCGGTCATAACTTAGGAAAAGTAATTTATAGCGGCCAGGCAGCACCAAATACCGGAAAACCTGGAGTAATAGGTGGTTACAGCACTGAACGCTTGCTGCGAGCGCCACACAGCGGCTGTTTTGAACCGAAAAAAAATATCGGCGATATTGTTATAGCAGGCGATACCGTTGCCCTGGTTGGCTCGACAGAAATCAAGACGGCCATTGATGGTATGGTTCGCGGCATGCTGCATCCTAAGATCAAGGTAGAAGGCGGAACAAAAGTTGGCGATATTGATCCTCGCGGTAATAAGATTGATTGCCATTTAATATCCGACAAAGCTCGTGCCGTTGGAGGAGGAGTGCTTGA
>PXBM01000205.1 GCA_003566935.1 Syntrophomonadaceae bacterium
GAAGAAGGTAGTGACTTTGCCTCTGCTCTCAGGCAGCAGGACAATTTTTTCCCGCCCCTTTTAATAAACATGGTTGCAGCAGGGGAAGTAAGCGGTATGCTGGACACAATCATGGAACGCATAGCGGAACACTTCGAAAAACAGCACGACCTCGAAGAAAAAATACGTTCAGCCACAGCTTATCCCATATTTATAACAATAGTCGCCATGATAGCTATTTCAATTATGATCATATTTGTCTTGCCCCAGTTTGCCGGCATATTCAATGCGATGGGCATAGAAATGCCTTATTTCAGCACAATCATGCTTTCGACCGGTGAATTTGTCATTGCCTACCGCTACCCCTTGCCAGTCATGGTTTTTAGCGGCATTATTCTTCTGAAACTAAGTATGAACACAAAAAAAGGCAGGCTTTTAGCAGATTATCTGCGCCTTAGCCTGCCCTTGATCGGGAAAACATATTGCTATGTTATTACCGCCCGCTTTGCCCGAACACTCAGCACACTTATAACGGGGGGTGTATCACTGCATACTGCTTTAAAAATTACAGATAGAGTTATTGACAACTCGATCCTGACAACTGAAATCAAGGATATTTCTACGGCTTTGAACAATGGAGAAACTATGGCCGCCCCGATGACAGGGAAAAACTGTTTTCCGCCTTTACTAATAGAAATGGTTCGGGTCGGCGAAGAAACCGGCACCCTGGACCAGACCCTTGAACAGGCCGCTAAATACTATGAAAAGGAAGTGTCATATATATTAGAGCGTCTGGGTACCATGTTGGAGCCCATGCTGCTCTTAGCGGTCGGACTATTCATCGGTATCCTCGTTTTCTCCATTCTCTCCCCCATGTACCGGATCTTCGAGATGCTCTGATTGATATGCTTCTACATCCTCAACAACATGAACTACATGGTAAATATAGACCTTCTCATCTGATGCAACTGTATCCGGGAAAATCAATTCACCGGCAAAGGTATATGATCCGACCTCGTTCGGATTGTACTCACCGAATAGCTGATCATCCCATTTTACATAGATATCCTTTATCAGCATCAGGTCAGACTGGAATATTATCTCTTCATCAAGGCCAAGTTGATCCAGTTCGGTGCCAAGGGGTACTACCGATTTAAAAATTTCAGCACCGTTAATGACAACCGCTTCTTCGTCATCCTTGGAAAATGCATCGTCAGCAGGCTGGACTTCTTCATCTTCGTCCTTAAAGTCATCGTCAAATAAAGCAAATCCTCCATCATTTCCAGTTGAACGTAGTTCTTCGGTTATATCAACTTTTCCTTTAATATGAGCATCTTCAAACAAGTATGCTCCCGAAGCAGGATCAGTGATATCGATAAAACGTTTTACTTCACCATCAGAAGTAGATACAGACTGATCAATCGCAAACATGTAATCATCATCGCCATATACTGATGATGCTGCAGAAACATTTTGGGAAAGACTTCCCTTTTCTCCCGGATTTGCGTCTACACTTACTGCAAACATTTGCTGAGAGTTGCTGCTGACATTTTGACCATTAAGTTCTGAATCTCCTTCATATTGATCATGAAGCCTAAATGTACCGGCAACTTCTAGCCCCCGTAAAGAATTTGGATCGGCAATCCAGTTGCTGTCATTGGAAACACTCATTCCTTCCTTACCCATGATGATATACTCGTCCCGCTTCAGGCTGCCAACGCCGCTGACCATTGCTTTATGCTGGCCTGTTGGGTCATAATCACTGCCAGCCTGGATTTTCATCAGGATAGAACCATCAAGATTATAGGACTTCCTGTACATAAGAGACCCTGACTCCGCAACAACTAAACTGCCCAGGGTCAGGGTAATTAGTAGTACAACAAATAGAATACATAACACATTACGCATCTTTATTTCCTCCCTGATATAAAAGGTTACTGCACAACTTCATCTCTATTAATTATCTTAGAAGTTGCTTTCTATATTTCCAGCTTAAACCATATTATATTGAAACATTTCCATTTTGTCAAAAAAAACTGCTTAGTATTTGTGATTTTTTTATTTAATACTACTTGACAAACAAGTTAGCTAGAGGTAACATTGTTAGCAGATACTAACTACTGCGCTTTTTAAAATAATAATACAGAACTTGGTCAAGGAGCGTGTTTAAATGAGTTATACAAATAACAACGCCAGCACATTAGCACTAACTGAAATGCCTCTCTCTGAGCTTCCTGCAGGTTCAAACGGCAAGATTATAAACGTTCCTGACAATCCTCTTATGTATCCTCTCGGCTTACGACCAGGTAAAGAGGTCTGCTCCAGGGGCAGCCAGCTCTTCGGCGGACCGGTCCTGGTTAAGGTTGGAGGTAGGCAGATCGCTGTCAGCCGACCGCTTGCAAAAGAAGTTATCATCGCCTGCTAAAATCCGGAGGAATAAATGAATCATAGAGTCTTACTGATGGGCACTCCCAATGTTGGGAAAAGTGTCATTTTTAATTGTTTAACCGGGATGAATGTGCGTGTGGCCAACTATACAGGCACTACCGTAGATTATACCAGGGGCATTGCCAACCTGGGCAGTCACAGAATAGACCTGATAGATGTTCCCGGAACCTATTCACTCTGCGCAACCTGCGAGGCAGAAGAAGTCGCTGTACAGATGGTTTGCGGTAAAAGCGACAGCAGTTGCCCGCTGCCTGCTTCATCTTCTTCGTGTTGCTCTGAAAAGGGCGCCCTACCTCTTGAAACAACCAGCGAAAAGCCTTCCTTAATTATTTATGTCCTGGATGCAGGCAACTTCGAAAGCGGCCTGTACCTGTTGCTGCAATTATTAGAGCTGGATGTGCCGCTGATTGTAGCCCTGAATCGAAGCGACCTGGCCAGAAAAAAAGGTTTTCTCATTGATATAACAGGGTTATCCTCAATCCTCCATGTTCCGGTAATCCCCACCGTGGCAATATGTGATGAAGGGATTGAGCAGCTAAAAGTACAACTGCAAGAAGCCCTGGAAAAACCGGAAAAAATTAGTCGCCCGGATAACAACCTTGCTGCAACCTGGGAAAATGTTGAACTTCTCTCTGATCGGGTGTTGCGCCGCGTCGGTTCTTCGGAAAATACAAAGAAAGATATTTGGGATCAACGTTTGACCAACCCCTGGCCCGGTTTACCCCTGGCCGGCGGTATTCTTATTTTAATTTTTGCTGCCATCGTCGGTATTGGCATGGGGTTGCGTAACTTTATACTGCTGCCCTTTTTCAGAGAACTTATTATTGCACCCCTTGCAGGGTTTGTCTCACAAATAATACCACCTGGAGTTATTCAGAATATCCTGATTGGCGAGTACGGATTCCTGGTTAAAGGTATTGAATGGCCTTTTACCCTGGTTCTTCCCTACGTCTTGTCATTTTACTTTGTATTGAGTATTCTGGAGGACAGCGGTTACATGCCACGTCTGGCCTTACTACTCGATGGTCTTTTTAATCGAATTGGACTGCCAGGGTCAGGGGTAATTCCCCTGATGCTCGGTTATGGATGCGGCATACCGGCAATTATGGCCACAAGAGCCCTTAGTTCTCGCAAGGAACGTTTAATAGTTACTTTACTGGTCTGCCTGGCTGTGCCCTGCATATCCCAGACCGGTGCCTTTATTTCACTTCTTGCCGCAAGCTCAGCGCTGGTTATGGTCGCTGTATTCTTATTTGGAGCAGTGGTTATGGTCGCTGCCGGGTTGATTTTAAATTACGCTTTAAAAGGAGAAAGAGTCGATACCATCTCCGAAATCCCGGACTTGCTTTTACCCCGTTACAGCGTCGTTTTTAAAAAAGTTTGGCTACGGTTAAAACTATATATTACCGATGGTGCCCTGCCAATGATTGGAGCTGTCGCTGGGGCTGCCGTCCTTTATGAAACAGGCTTGATGTCTGCCTGGGGTCGGGCTATCAGCCCACTGGTTACCGGTTGGCTCAGGCTGCCCGAGGAAGCTGCCGCTCCTTTAGCCCTGGGCATATTACGCCGCGAACTATCAGTTCTCCCTCTGCTGGATATGGAGCTAACTCTCCTTCAGCTTTTCACCGGCGCTATCGTGGGTCTACTCTATGTTCCCTGCATTGCCATTGTAGCCACCGTGGCCCGTGAATTTAATATTGCTACCGCGGCCGGTGTGCTGCTGCTCACTACTTCCCTTGCTTTTTTAATCGGCGGAATTGTCACCCGGGTTGGCGCCCTGTTTTTTTAAAATAGCTGAACTTTTAGTTTGCCTGCTTAAAACCATAAGGTAGTCAAGCTTAAATAAAGAGCCTTCAATATTCTTCCAGTGAACTTGTACCATCTTTAACTAATCTAATACTGTCATTATATTTTTTTGATCAATATCTATCCCAAATAATAAACCTTTAATATGTTAATTTTAACATATCAGCTTTTTATGGACTAAAAATAGCGGTTGGGCAATTTGTCCATTGCCACCGCTGCTCAGCGGTTATCCTGGTCTATCTGATCGAGCAACGCACAAAAACTGCTAATATCCTTTGAAAATGATTCAGCAGTTTCTGGCAACTCATTTACCAGTTCCGTAATCCTCTTCACATCAAGGTTAAAACCATAGACGTTCCTGAAAACATGCCTGAAGGCTCTATATCTATCTAGCTTGAACAACGTACTTTTAGAAACAATAGCAGGTCGTACTTCCGGTATTTCAAGCGAAGCCTGTTTTAAAAGCTCCATGTGCCAATTTGAGCCTTCTGGCAATCTTTCGTCTAATTCTGAACAAATTATTTCCAGTATATTTTCTACAGCCACATAGTAATCATGTAGGATAGAGCCAACACCTCTTAAAAAAAAGTTATCATCTATTAATCCGCTTTGCTGGTCAAATAGATTTTTCCGTTTTAGCTCTTCAAGCAGTTCAGTAATGTTTTTTTGCTCCTCCTTGATCCTGGCCTGTATTACTTTTATATCTTTTCTCGTCATAGAATAATTCCCCTTTTTTCTACTTTGAGCTTCAAGCTCATGCTAGCATTTTCAGCTAAAATTAAGTTTAACGGATAGGGATCGGCAATATTTTCTGCTCTGACCAGGGCGTCCCAATAACTATATTTTGCCGGAAAATCAGCCAGGTAAATATCTATATCCGAATGAACAGTAAACTTATCGCGCCAGGCCAGGGAACCAAAAAGATAGACATTTTTGACCCCAAACTCTTTTTTTAAAAGATCAGCAATTTGAGAAGCTTTGTTTAGGGCGTCCGCTTTCCTTTTTTCTGCATTTAACTTATTTTTTTCTGCCTTCTTCTCAAATGTTTTGCTGAGGACTTCAAATTGTTCACGGGTATACTCCAATTTTTTTCACCTTCCCTTTGACAAGCCTGACTACTTATTATTCATCACCACATCAATATAGTTAACAAATACATCTTTTTCGCTAATTGTATTACATTGAAAGTTATTAATCAATTTCCACTATTTTATATTGTAAATTCCCATGCACAGTAGCTGTCTTCGGGGTGATCATCCGGTGGGCAGTGTAAGCATTTTGTTTTAATTCGAGGATCAATGGTGGAAGCAAATCCGCTGTATTCGACTAAGCCAACAGGACGGCAGGGAAACTCCGGCAAATTCTTTCTTTTCCGGGCAGACTGCACGCGGCAGTCTACCATCTTAAAAATTAATCTATTATCATCTGGTTGTTCTATCAATTGGGTATTGATAAAACTGTAGAGCCGGTAGTTTAAAGCTTCTCTCAAGGCAGGAAGCCCTCCCCCCTGCTCCAAACCGAGAAACTTCATAATTCGCTGAGCTTCCAGAACGGTAAACTTTTCCCAGGCCCCGGCATC
>PXBM01000244.1 GCA_003566935.1 Syntrophomonadaceae bacterium
AAAACAGCGCACTAATTGCGCGGACACTGTTGATTTGCCCGCGCCGCCTTTACCGGAAACAGCTATTTTCAATATATACACCTCATAAAGGGGAAAAAAATATACCCCTTGAATTTTTACTAACACAATCCTTCCCATTCGACAAAACCCGCTAAATATCCTTTATAGAGCTTAAAGTTGGTACATTCATAATTTTTAAAAAAAACCCTCCCTTTGGAGGGAGGGTCATCAAGAATTATTTTTTGTTAAAGGTCAGTTCATCTTCTTCGCCTACATTGACTGAAACAGTATCCCCGGGAGAGATCTTGCCCTGTAGCAGCTCTTCCGAGATGCCATCTTCAAGCTTCCTCTGGATAACCCTTCTCAAGGGGCGGGCCCCGTAAGTGGGATCAAAACCTTCCTGCAGGAGCTTACCCTTAACATCATCTGATACTTCAATGTGCAGGTCGTACTCCTCGATCCGCCTGTTCAGTTCACTGAGCATGATGTCGACAATTTGCCTGATATGATCTTCGCTGAGTGCGTGGAATACAATCAGGTCGTCGACACGATTCAGAAACTCGGGACGGAAGGTCCGCTTCAGCTCATCCATGATCCGCTCTTTCATCTTGTCGTAATCGGCCTCTTCATCGGTTGTGCCAAAGCCTACGGTGGACTTATTAATGAAGTTTGCCCCGACGTTTGAAGTCATGATTACAACAGTATTGCGGAAGTCTACGGTGCGACCCTTGCCGTCAGTCAGGCGTCCATCTTCCAGGATCTGCAGCAGGATGTTAAATACATCCGGGTGCGCTTTTTCCATCTCGTCAAGTAAAATAACCGAGTAGGGGTTACGGCGAACTTTTTCCGTCAGCTGGCCGCCTTCTTCGTAACCGATATAGCCCGGAGGCGCCCCGATCAGGCGGGCGGCGGTATGCTTCTCCATGTACTCGGACATATCGAGACGGATTACCGCATTTTCATCTCCGAACAGCGCTTCGGCCAGGGCCCTGCCAAGCTCAGTCTTACCAACCCCGGTAGGTCCGAGGAAAATAAAGGAGCCAATCGGCCGTTTCGGGTCTTTTAAGCCGGCCCGGGCCCTGCGCACAGCGCGCGATACCGAGCGGACTGCTTCATCCTGTCCGATAATCCGGTTATGTAGGGTTTCCTCCAGCTTCATCAGGCGTGCTGACTCTTCTTCAGCCAGGCGCTTAACCGGCACACCGGTCCAGCTGGAAACGATGTAAGCAACATCTTCCTCGGTGACAAGGGACAGATCTGATGCGCCCACTTTCTGCTCCCACTCTTTTTTCTGTTCGTCAAGATCTTCTTTCAGTTTATGCTCTTCGTCGCGCAGCTTGGCTGCTTTTTCAAACTCCTGGTTACGGACGGATGAATCTTTTTCCGTGCGCAGGTTGTAAAGCTTTTCTTCAACTTCTTTCAAATCGGGCGGCACCGTATAGTTACGGATCCGCACCCGGGAAGCAGCTTCGTCAATTAAGTCGATCGCCTTATCCGGCAGGTAACGGTCAGATATGTAACGGTCTCCAAGCTTCACGGCAGCCTCTACCGCATCATCTGTAATTTTAACCTTGTGGTGCGCTTCATAGCGGTCGCGCAGCCCCTTCAAGATTTCAACACTTTCCTCGCGGGTCGGTTCGCCGACAAGGATTTGCTGGAACCTTCTTTCCAGGGCCGGATCTTTTTCAATGTGCTTGCGGTATTCGTCTAAGGTTGTCGCCCCGATACACTGCATTTCACCACGGGCAAGGGCCGGCTTCAGGATGTTTGAAGCATCAATGGCGCCTTCAGCGGCACCTGCTCCGATCAAGGTGTGCAGTTCGTCAATAAAGACCATGACATTACCGGCCTGGCGCAGTTCATTCATCAGCTTGCGCAGGCGCTCTTCAAACTCGCCGCGATACTTGGTTCCGGCAACAACAGCAGCCAGTTCAATGGTTACAACCCGTTTATCGCGCAGAATTTCAGGCACTTTACCATCGATTATTTGCTGGGCCAAACCTTCGGCAATGGCAGTTTTGCCAACACCAGGTTCACCAATCAGACAGGGGTTGTTTTTAGTTCTGCGGCTTAAGATCTGGATAACCCGCTCGATTTCTTTCTCCCGTCCGATGACCGGATCGAGCTTACCTTCTTTCGACAACTTGGTCAAATCGCGACCAAAGGTATCAACGGTAGGAGTCTGCGGCTCTGACTTTTCGCCTTCCGCAGTCCTCTCGCCGGTTTCTTCGCCACCCAGAAGCTGTATAACTTCCTTGCGGGCACGTTTTAAGTCAATACCAACGTTAGAGAGGACCTGGGCGGCAATGCCTTCGCCCTCTCTGACTAAACCAAGCATCAGGTGCTCGGTTCCCACATAGTTATGCCCAAGATTCTGGCTTTCTTCAATAGCCAGCTCAACCACCCGCTTAGCCCGCGGGGTATAGCTGATGCCCTGCTGAATAACTTTGTCGCCTTTCGGGGTAATCCTTTCTACCTCCTGGCGGACACGGTTTAAATCAACAGACATATTTTGCAGGGCCCTGGCAGCAATACCTGAACCTTCCCGGGCTAATCCTAAAAGCAGGTGCTCGGTGCCGATAAAATTGTGATTCAAACGCTTGGCCTCTTCCTGGGCCAGGACCAAAACCTGCTGAGCTCTTTCAGTAAATCTTCCAAACATAAACATTTAAGTTCACCTCTTTTATTGAGCTGTCTATCTTTACAGCTCGTTGTTTTTTATGCAAAGTGGCGGTCCAGCGCCTCCCTGACGCGAACCGGCCTTTCGAGATTTTTTTCACGGTTACTCAACTTCTTTCTTGCCATCAACTGCAGGCAGCCCGGACGGACTAAAACCAGCAGTTCGTTTAAAAGCCTTTGATCCACCTCTTTAATCAGCCCCAGGTCATGACCGAGACGCAGGTCAGAAATATGCTGGATTGCTTCCTGGAAGCCCATTATCCTGGCATGCTTTAGAAGTCCCAGTGCACGCCAGGCTTTATCTGACAACTCATCTCTTTTCTTATCAAGTAAAGCCTGTCGTGCATTTTGTTCCTGCTCAATAACCTGGCAAACTACACTGGACAGATTGGTTACGATCTCTTCTTCGCTCTGCCCAAGGGTAACCTGGTTTGATACTTGCGCCAGGTTACCGATAATTTCGGTGCCTTCACCATAGAGACCTCTTACCATTAACCCGACCTGTGACAGGGCACCCAGGTAGCGGTTGATCTGACTGGTCATCACCAGGGCAGGCAGGTGCATCATTACAGATGCCCTGAGCCCGGTCCCGATATTTGTGGGACAGGCTGTCAGGTAGCCATATTTTTCATCAAAAGCATACTCAAGTTCACTTTCAAGAATATCATCAAGTTTTCCTGCCTCAGACCAGGCCTCCTCAAGCTGCAAGCCGGGCAAAATAGCCTGTATGCGCAGATGATCCTCTTCATTTATCATCAGGCTAACATCTTCATCCGGCCGAAGAAGCAGGGCACCATGCTTTGCGTCTCTGGCTAAAAAAAGGCTGATCAGGTGTTTTTCAACCAGGGCTTGCCTCTCAATCTCGGAAAATTGATCCATTAGCAAGTACTGAAAGTCAGAAAATCCAGCTTTGCCCTCTGTGGCAGATTTTATCTTGTTTAAAACCTGCTCTGTTTCATCCCCTGAAGCAAGACATGGAAAAGGGTGATTCTGTAGGTTCCTCGCTGCCCTAACCCGTGAGCTGATTACTATATCATTTTCCGGGCCGCTTCCCACCATCCAGCGGCTCAGGTTAAACTCAAGCTGTTTCAATGTTCTTCTCCCTCTTGATTGTGATCTACATCTTCAGTTTCTGCATTTTTCCTGTTAATGTCCTGCTCTATTTCCCTGATTCGATCGCGGAGCTGAGCTGCCTTTTCAAATTCTTCATTTTGAACCTTTTCCTGCAGTTCATCCTTAAGCTGATCTAATTCTCTTAGAATATTAACTCGTTCGCGCGCTTTTTCAGGCACTTTTCCGGTATGGACGCTGCCGCCGTGAATTCTTTTCAGCAGCGGCTTTAATTTGTCCTCAAAAGCAGGCACGCAGTCACTGCATCCCAAGCGTCCAACCTGGCCAAACTGGGCAAAAGTGAGACTGCATGAAGGACACTTCTTCTCATCAGCCAACATCTCTTCGCGGTTTCCATATAGACCCTGGTTAAGCATGCTTGAAAACAGCTTATGCAGTGAAAATTGTGGTTCAAAGGAAAAGTCCAGTTCATCTTTTTTTCGCGCACAGGATTCGCAAAGGTTTAACTCTGACTGTTTACCGTTTACATTTTTTACTATATGTATAGTTGCTTCATGTCTCCGGCATTCCTGGCATAGCATGCAAAACACTCCATTACCGTTTAGTAACCCGGCTTAATTAACTCCTGCAGGGCTTCTTTGAATAACCTGTGTCTTAGCTCAATACTCTGCTCCGGGTTTAATCCCAGGTTCTCATAAATATCTTTCCCGGTTATTACCTCGAGTATGGCAGCCTCACGCCTGGAGATTATCTTTTCTTCTCTCATGCGCTCTATTAACTGCCTCAATCTTTCAGAATCAAAACTATTTTCGCAGGCATCTTTAATTAAATCCTGAAAAGCTTTTGCCTGCTCGCCGTTAATGCGGTAAATTTTGATACAACCGCTTCCACCCCTTTTGCTTTCAACCAGGTAACCCCTTTCCGGCGAAAATCGCCTTTCCAGGACATAGTTGATTTGAGAAGGCACGCAAGAAAACTTGCCGGCCAGTTCACGCCTTTTGACTTCGATACACTGATTTGAGCTGAGAACCAGCATTTTCTTAATATGTTCTTCAATGTAATCAGTAAGACTTGGCATCTTGACTGGTCCTTCCCTGAAATCTGACCTTCTCTGACCATTATTATATTACCTCAAATACCGGCCTTTAGCAAGAACAAATTTAGGGATGAAGGGTTTCTATGACGGTTATTCGAAGGTTTTTGGCCGTTTTGCTTTAACTAACGGCGCTATACTGCTATTTATGCTTATATCTGTTGCACCAAGTCGGTGCATTTTAAGTCTATTCGATCAGTGAGCGCGGCTTTCATCAGCAAGCAAAGGAAATTGAATATTGCTGAGCAGTCATGACAAGCTAAAGAATCTGTCCATCAGTATAATCGCTTCTTACCACTTCGTTCCTCCAGATAATTTCCCTGATTTCCTCTAAGCCGTATAAAGCATCAAAGAGCTCGTTCAACTGCAAACCTGAGGGCATTTCGACCAAAAAGTCAATGGCAATGATTTTCTGACCGCTTTTTTCATCTATTTCCGGATCGCCAAGCTCAGTTTGCCTGATATTGACCATTCTTTCACCGAGTTCAGCTCCTATGGAGCCCAGCAGGCCGGGCTGGTCAACGGCCCTGACACGCAGGTTGTTCATACGGCGGCGGGAGAAAAAGGCAGATTCAGCTTTTCTAAGCAGGAGCAGGCTGATCAAAACGAATACCGTGGTCAGGGTTGCCCCCAGGTAAAAACCGATCCCTGCAGCCAAACCGACCCCGGAAACGACCCAGATGGTTGCTGCCGTGGTCAAGCCGCGCACACTACCGCGCTGCTGCAGAATGGTGCCGGCGCCAAGAAAGCCGATACCGGTAACTACCCCGGCGGCAATCCTGCCAGGATCAGCCAGGAAGCCCTCGCCCATCTGCCCGGTAAAACCATAGGCCGACACCATCATTATCAGGGCAGAGCCTGAACAAACCAGGATATGGGTACGAAAACCGGCCGGACGGTTATGCCTCTCCCGTTCAAAACCGATCAAACCGCCTAAAACTACTGATAGAATTAA
>PXBM01000161.1 GCA_003566935.1 Syntrophomonadaceae bacterium
GCCCAGCGGGGGAAGGCCTTCACAGTATCATAATGGTCATTGTAGAAACAAAAATTATCGGAGAGCTCCCGCCTGACGATTAATTCTTCCAGGTAACTTTCCGGCTGAACACCCGGCTTTTCAGTTCCTTTTACCATTAGCGCCAGGCGCTGGGCGCTTAAGTGCCCGAAGTGAAGGTAGGGTGAAAGGTTGGACTGACCGTCAAGGTTTGGGTCGTTGCGATCACTGTCATAGCGGGCTAATTTGTTTTCAATAAAATGGCGCATGGCCTCCCAGGCTGCTTTCTCACCGGGTTTAAATTGCTTTACTTCTTTTACGCTTCTGTCAATTTTAAGGGTCTCAGATGCTTTTTGCCAGTCGGTAGGTGCAGCTGGTTTAGTTGGCGGAAATGGATGGTTTTCAATCTTGGGAATATCTGTAAGGTATTCAGGCAGGAGTTTCTTAATTTTTGGCCTGATTGTATAGGCTGCATATTCCTGTTTGGTCGACGTTACCCGGCAGGGTATAATATTGTGTGCATCTACTTCGTAAAAAGCTATGGTTAGTTTCTTTGCGAGCGCTTCCTTCCAGTGCCGGTTAATTTTTAATGGAGAAAAGTCGCTGACCAGGGCGGCAGCCTGCTGTTCTCGGCAAAAACGGTTGATTTCAACTTCCGGTTTGCCTGTGAGCAGGCAGAAGCTGATATCAAGCGATTGTAACAAGCTTTCAATTTCGGCCAGCCCCTTCAGCATGAACCCGTACTGCCGTTCTGTTGCCTCCAAAAAGCTTGGAACAAGGCAGAATACAACTATAAGCGGCACCTTTTTTTTAAGGGCTATTTCCCGGGCAATAATAAGAGCCCAGTTATCGTTAACTCTTTGGTCACGACTCATCCAATAGACGACCGGTCCGTTTCCCGGTGGTTTGCTGTTAAGAGTGCGAATTCTTTTTTCATTAACTGGCTGTGTCATATAATCCTGCCCCTGCTTATTTATACTTGCCGAGCTCTTCGATTATTTCTTCTATATCAGGCAGCTCACTGATTGGGTAGATTTTCATGAATACTACTTTACCTTTTTCATCGATAATAATATTGGCCCGCTCGGAAATGCCCTTTTCCTCTATAAAAATACCGAAATCTGAAGCAACCTGTCCGTGTGGCCAGAAGTCACAAAGGAAGCTGGTTTTTTCAATGCCAAGCTCCGAGGCCCAGGCTTTTTTACTGGGTCCCGGGTCAACACTGATACCAAGGGGTACTGTGTTTAACTCGCTAAATTTTTTCAGGTTAGTTTCAAGGGATTTCATCTGCTCTGCACATACTCTTGTCCAGGCCAGGGGGTGAAAAGAAAGCAGAACTTTTTTACCTGGTAAGCCTTTTAATGTTACTTCCCGGTCTTGATGATCTTTTAACCGAAAATCTTTTGCAGTATCGCCAATTTTAATTTTCATCATGTATTTCCTCCTTTTCTTAGTATATTATATCATTAGATTATTCGAGAGTGTAAAAACGAGTTAATTTTGACCTAAAAAACTCCAGTATGCTTCAATTTATTATTCAAGCCTGCAGGATAGATAAAGGTTCAATATCTATTCACACTTCAAGTAAATCTGTTTACCCTGTGTAAATTGGTGGTATAATCTAAGTAGGCTTGAGATTATATTTACAAATAATGCTCAAGTCTACATACCTGGTCTGCAATCATGGAGCAGGATAAAATAGCGAAATACTTATGCTTTTTAACATCAATTTTAGGAGGTTAAAAATGGCAAAAGCAAAGATTGTTGTCGCACTGGGTGGTAATGCCCTGTTAAGGAAAGGCACCCCACCCACGGCTGAAGCGCAATTGGAGGTAATTAAAGAAACTGTTGAATATCTGGCGGAAATGAGCTACCAGGACTATGAGCTCGCTATTGTCCACGGTAATGGACCCCAGATCGGAAATATAGTGCTTGCCAGTGAAGCAGCTGAAGATGTTGTTCCTGTAATGCCTTTTGATGTTTGCGGTGCCATGAGCCAGGGGTATATCGGTTACCAGATCCAGCAGGCTCTTAGGATGGCATTATTAAAGCGTAAAAGAGATATACCGGTTACAACAATCATTACCCAGGTGGTGGTTGATAAAGATGATCCGGCCTTTGAGGATCCCACGAAACCGATCGGCTCCTTCTATTCTGAAGAAGAGGCAGCCAGGATTTCGAAGGAAAAAGGGTATGAATTAAAAGAGGATGCCGGTAGAGGTTGGCGTAGAGTGGTTGCTTCACCGCAGCCAAGGCGGATAGTAGAGTTTCCGTGCTTAAAAGAGCTTTGGGATACAACAATTGTTGTCACCGCGGGTGGCGGTGGTATCCCGGTTATAGAACACCCCGATGGTTCGCTGGAAGGAGTAGCTGCTGTTATAGATAAGGATCTTGCTGCAGCCAGGCTGGCCACAGAAATTGAGGCTGATTACCTGCTTATTTTAACCGAAGTGGATCAAGTATACCTGAATTTCAACAAGCCAGATCAGAAAGCGCTGGGTAAGGTTACAGTTGAAGAAGCGGAGAAATATATAGAAGAAGGACATTTTGCCGCAGGCAGTATGCTGCCGAAAATGCAGGCAGCGGTGAATTATGCTAAGCAAAACCCCGGGAAGAAAGCGATAATCACCTCACTCTCTAAATCGCTCGAAGCAATTGATGGTAAAACAGGGACAACAGTAAGCTGAAAAGTTGTTCGTAAAAGAGGCAGGCTGTGGGGCACTTATGGTAACCACAGCCCGCCTTAGCGATTGCCATCCAGGAATTGCAGCAAAATGCTGTTGAACTCTTTCGGTTCGGTTTCCATTGGGCAGTGCCCTTCACCCGGAATGATAACCAGCTCAGAATCAGGAAGGAGGTTATCTAACTTATAACCTCTTTCTAGTTGTACCCAGCTATCTTCTTCACCCCAAATTAAAAGCACCGGAACCTGCAGGGTTTTAATTTCATTTAGCAGGTTCTTTTCGCTGGTTTTTAACATCTCTACCAGGGCCGCATCGGTATCCTCGATCAATAGTGGGCGGTAGTAACCTTTAAATTCGTTTTCTTCAGGTGTCCTGCCGTAAGCAGAAGCAAGCACGTTTTGAATATTTTCTTCGGTGAGGAAAACCCGGGTCGCCAGGTGCCTTACTAACCGCTGTAAAGGCGGGTAGTGAAAAACCCAGTTGAAGTTACCGCGACTGGCATCGGGAATCGCCCCTGCGGCCATGCTGATACTTTTAACCTGTTCCGGCTTCTGCATGGCCATAGCTGCCACTACACCGCCCCCCATCGAATGTCCGACCAGGTGCCATTCAGAACCGGGTTCCAGCGAATCCAGCAGGTCCCAGAGCAGTTCAGCTCTTTTTTCTGCAGTTTTAGTAAAGCTTAAGCTGCGCTCGCTTAAGCCAAAACCGGGCAGGTCAATTGCAACAACCCGGTAACCTGCTGCCGCCAAAGCCGGGGCTGTATAGCGCCATGAAAAAGTAGAGCCGGCAAAACCGTGAACCAGTAAAAACTTTTCTGTATTGTCTTCTCCCCACTGGCGATAATGAAGTTTAATATCCTCGATTTTTGTTAACTTGCTATTTTCATAAAGAGGTTCAAAAGGAGGGCCGGGTAGCGCCCGTAAAGGCAGCAGGTAGGGAAGAATGCTCAGGATAATAAAGAGCCCAGGTAGAATAACACCGGCCTTTTTTAGAACACTTAAAATGGTAGTTTTTTTGATCCTTGAATATATAATTATTTTCACAGCCTCGACAATAAATTTAACGTTAAACTTTTACTTTGATATTATCACTATCATCAAACCAGAGAACCTTCATTCCTTTTGGTTTTAAAGTAAAATGCAGTTTGTCTCCGAAGAGGATTTCTCCTTCCAGATGCAGAGGTCTGGGCTCACTTAAGCTGAGTTTTACTTCACTTGTTCGGTACATACCGGCCTGCTCAAGATTTTTCAGGGTTCCGCTGAATACCTTGGGGAAATGATAAATCAGGCTTAAACGGTTCATTACATCCATAACACAGACATCAAAAAGCCCGTCGTCCTGTATGGCGTCGGGCACGATCCTCATCCCTCCGCCATAGGCTGTGCCAATGCCTACGGCTACGAGAAGCGGGGTGTTTTGCACCGGTCCGTTGCCCAGGTCTATTATCATCTCCACCGGTTCGTAGGAATAAAGCATGTTTAAGAAGGAATAAATATATGCGGAAACCCCTTTGAAGGGTCTCACACCCTGGTTTGCTCTCAAGGCAACTGCTGCGTCAAAACCAACACCTACCGAGTTGATAAAATAACGATCCAGCACCTTGCCCAGGTCGATAGACTTTGTATTAGCTCTGAGGAGGGCAGTGCAGGCTTCATCAAGGTTACGGGGCATATTGACTGCCGTGGCAAAGTCGTTACCTTTGCCTCCGTGAATTGCTGCCAGGGCTGTTTCGGTATGGACAATTCCATTTAGAACCTCGTTTACAGTGCCGTCTCCTCCGACGGCAACAATGATATTAATGCCTTCTGAAGCCGCCCTGGCGGCCGCTTCAATGGCATCTTTCGGTCCTTTGGTCACATATATGTCGAATTCTGCACCAGCTTCTTTGAACTTCTTTTCAATTTTGGGCATTAAGGACCTGGCCTTGCCGCCCCCGGCAACCGGATTAACAATGAATTTATAACTGTTCAAGTGCATCTTCCCTTTATTGTTTGTTGAAGCTATTATGCAACTTTTCTGTCTAAAAGGCAACTTCATTACAGGCAACTATAATCTTTTATTTTATGCTATGATTATAAAAATATAAATGTCTTGAACACGGGTTCTTATAACGGAGGTGGAATATGCTAAAGGAGTACTTCAGGCTTGGCCGCCCGGTTAATGCCCTGGCCGGCTGCATAGCAGTCTTCTTAAGCGGCTATGTGGCAGGAACAGCATCTTGGTGGCCTGTGATCATTGCAGCGGTAACTGTGCTTTTGATTACAGTTTCCACTAATGCCTGGAATGACTATGTCGATATTGAAATAGACAGGGTGAATAAGCCGGAGCGGCCTTTGCCGGCGGGGTTGATCAGTCCGAGAGGGGCGCTTTTCTTTTCTGCTGCGGGTACCGCTTTGTCGCTCCTGCTTGCCGCATTTATTAATCAGCCCGCGTTTTTAATCGCCCTTGGGTCAAACATCCTGCTTTACCTCTACTCCTGGAGGCTCAAATGTACTATCCTCTGGGGCAATGCAGCAGTGGCTGCAATTGTGGGGCTTTGTTTTATTTTTGGAGGTGTTGCTGCCGGTAATATTGAGCCGGTTTTGATGCTTGCGGTAACTGTGTTCTTTGCTATCATGGCCCGCGAGATCTTAAAGACAATGGCTGATTACAAGGGGGACCTGCAGCATAATTGCCGAACTGTAGCCACAGCCTGGGGAAAGAGAAATGCCCGATTATTTCTAATCGGTTTTTTGATAATCGCCTGCCTGGCTATGCTGGCCACTTACTTTATCGAACAGTACAGCTTGGCATACCTTCTGCTGGTGATCTTTATTCTCTTTCCACTTTTTGCTTTTGTCATTTTCAAGGCCAGGAGTGATGCATCCAGCAAAGTTCTTGAAAAGAGCAGTAAAATTTTCAAGTACGGATTTTTCATCTGGTTTTTAGCCGTGGCTCTAGGTGCAGGCCTTGCCCTGTAAGAGAAATGTTCCTATGATTTGGTTATGTGAAGTTGTTTCTATTCTTAGTGAACAAGGCTAAGTGAATAGATAACTATGGTTGATGCGATGGGTACGGTAAGATCGTCTATGGTCGAAGGAGAAAACAGTTCGATTAAAGTGCTTGCCA
>PXBM01000009.1 GCA_003566935.1 Syntrophomonadaceae bacterium
CACAACCTCAGGATCTTCCGGGTCTGTACTTCTTACAGTAATATTTTTCCCCATGAAATCGAGCTGCTCATAATAGACCCCAGGTTCTACTATGATCACGTCACCATCTTCAGCTGCATCAATTGCTGCCTGGATAGTACGATAATCCCCAGGAACTGTTATCTGTGGATTGAGATAAGATGGTACTAAAAAAACAGCTGCTGCAACCAAAACCAGGACTGCAACAACTACTGCTGCTATCTTTAAAACGCGGGACTTGCTTCCGCTATTTTCACTCATTTTTTACTACTCCTTTCAGCTGATCGAAATGGTAACTTTAACCAGTAATTATTAAGGTTATTCATAAACAAGGTCATCCGGGTTGTTCTGCTCGTAAATGTTATCATCAGGGTCATTTAAGTCAAGTTCCGAATCTGCAGACACCCAGATAGCGCCTCCACCTTCAGGCCCCTGGGCATCATTACCTTCGAAACTGTTTAATCTAAATATCGGGGAAGAGTTATATACAGCCGCTCCTCCACCCAGGTGATCGGATATGTTATCAGCAAAAACATTATCCTCAACATCGGGTGAAGAACCTTCCATATAAAGACCACCACCGGCGATTGCAGCTAAATTCTCACTAATGGTGTTGCCGGTTATCTTCAGGGCAGTAGTCAGAGAGTTGACGATAAATATCCCTGCACCGTTAGCTGCTCGGTTTCTAGAGATAGTATTACCCTCAAGCAGTGGCTCAGATTCTTCAATCAAAATCCCCCCGCCATTTCGCTCGGCTGAATTACCGACAACAGTGTTGCCCTGAATAGTCGGTGTGGAATCTACAGCGACTACAATACCCCCACCCAACCTTTCAGCGACATTATCTGCGATGCGATTATCTATAATGGTAGGAGATGAATTGGAAATTATCACCATGCCACTGCCCATTTCTGCGCGATTTCTGACAATCCTGTTTCCCTCAATACGCGGAGATGATTCTTCGATAAACAGACCGCCCCCGAGGAAACCGGAGTTCCCGATAATAGTATTATTAATGATTGTGGGAGCAGAATCAAAAATTGCTAAGCCAGCTCCAAATTCAGCATTATTGTCTTCTATCACACAGTTCTCTATAACCGGATTACTACCACCGGAGATAACAATACCGCTGCCGCGGGTTACTGTTATGCCTTTTAAAACTGCATCTTCAGTTTCACCACTGCGAAAAGAAACCACCGAACCGCTACCCCCACCGTCTATGATGGTTTGATCAACAACATCAGGGTCGCCAGGGTCAATACTGCGAATTGTAATATTTTTTCCATTGAAGTCGATATTCTCTCTATAAGTGCCGATGTCTATTACGATTTCATCGCCATCTTCAGCAGCATCTATTGCTTCCTGGATGGTATCATACCTGTCAGGAACAGTAACTCCGGTGTCACCAAGCGCAAATATTGCAGAAACTGCAGCAACAATAAAAACAACTGCTGCCACCGCTATTACAGCATACTTCACTTTATTAACGCCACCGGTGGCCGGTTTTTCATCTTCACCTTCTTTTTCTTCACTTTTTCCTGAGTCAGCTGCTTTATATTTTGGTTCATAACTACTTTCTTTAGGGCTTACCGGTTCATCTTCCGGAACATGCCCGCAATAGGGACAAAACTCATACTCTTTTTTATCATAATCCATACCACAACTCTTACAATCTATCATTATTATACCCCTCTCAAACTTTTATCCCGATCTATACAGGTAATTTATATGAAACAATCTTAATTATCCATTCACTTATATTAACACGTAAGTTAGCTATAAAACAAGAGGTTTTGGAAATGTATTAAACCCTAAATAAAGGCCATCTCCACAATTGCTTGCGGTACGATGGCCTGCTTAATTTACATGTTCCGAAATGGCTATCTTTCTGTTAGTGTTTCCAGCAGCGGCCGGTGTGGATCGACACTATAAGTAAATATAACTTCTGTCCCTTCGTCAAATTCTTCGATATCGATGGTGTCACCTATAGTGAAAGCCTGGACATACCGGATTTCAACCGACTGGCTGTCTATATGACCAACCAGCGTACCGTGCATTACTTCACCTTCCATGTATTCACCAACTGCTTCTATCCAATCGATCACAGCTCTCTGGCCTGTTTCAGTAAATGTAAAAGCTACCAGTGATCCATCTTCGATCCCTTCAACACTTACACCTTCGTCCAGCATGAAAGCCCTGTAAATCTCAATTTCAACTGAGCGCGAATCAATTAATCCGATCAGGGTACCTTCTCCGGTAAGAACCATATCAGCTTCGTCTTCCTCCGGAGCTTCAATCACTTCGATTGTTTTTAGAATGGGCCTTGCTTCATCTTCGCTATAAGTAAATTTTATCTTGGAGCCGTCTTCAATATCTTCAACACTGAGCCCTTCTCCAATAGCATATGCTGCAGGTTCTCCATCTACTTCAATTTCCACAGAATTCATATCTATCTGCCCTACATAAATTCCTTCTTCTTGGCTGACTTCCTCTTCTTCAACTCCCAGCGCTTCTATTGATTGCAGCAGGGGACGTTCTTCATCTTCAATATAAGTAATAGCAACTTCCGATCCATCGGGTATTCCACTCAAATCAATTCCATCTCCAAGAGCAAAATATCTTGGCTCTCCAGCCATCTCAATTTCTACCGACTGAGTGTCAATTTGTCCGATATAAATACCTCTGCCTTCAAGGACAGTTCTTTCTTCAGCAACTTCTGCCTCCATTTCACCGTCTCCACAGCCGGAAATAATAAAGACAGCAATAGCCAATAAAGAAAAAACTAAAGCAAGACCCCTATTCTTATTTAGCATTTGACACTTCTCCCTTCAATCTCCCTTTTAATCTGAAAATCTTTGTATTAATCAGACCATTATTTGCTGTATCCGGTTCCACCTCTGGATAATATCCATTAAACGTGGTTGAAAAGCCTGCTAACCTGACCTTATATGTAGCACACTAACATTAGATAGCTACTATAATTATACCTTCTGACTTAATAAAAAGAAATCCTTTAAAGTCCTTTGTTCAAACTTAAACTTACCTTTACTGCTAAATTATAGTGCTTAAAGGAATTTTTCATTAAGTATAGAATAGCTATAATATATTTATGGAGGGATACAACAATGCAGGGAAAAATCCGCGTTGGCGTTAGTTCATGTTTGCTTGGCAATCCGGTTCGTTATGATGGCGGGCACAAGCATGACCGGTATATAACAGATATCCTCGGAAAATACTTCGACTTTGTTCCGGTCTGCCCGGAAGTAGAATGCGGATTACCGATACCGAGAGAAGCTATGCGCCTGCTCGGAGATCCGGAAACTCCGCGCCTGGTTACATCAAGAAGCGGAATAGATCTTACCGAAAAGATGATCGGTTATTGCCATACTCGGGTCAGGGAACTGGAAAAGAATGATCTTTGTGCTTTTATTTTCAAGAAAGACTCTCCCAGCTCAGGCCTGCACAAAGTTAAAGTCTATCATGAATCCGGTCATTCAAAAAAAAATGGACGTGGTTTTTTCGCAGCAGCATTTACCGATCACTTTCCCCTGCTTCCGGTTGAAGAGGAAGGTCGACTCAATGATCCCGGATTACGTGAAAATTTTATTGAAAAAGTTTTTTGTTATTACCGCTGGAAAACTTTTCTGCAGCAAAAACCAAATTATAAAGCACTAATTAATTTTCACACCACTCATAAGCTCCAACTAATGTCTCACAGTCCTAAACACCTATCTATAATGGGCAAAATGGTTGCAGCAGGTAAGGATATCCCTGAAGAAACCCTGCTGACAGAATACCAGGCGGATTTGATGGAAGCCATGTCATTAAAAGCCACCGTTAAGAAAAATGTTAATGTCCTTTATCATATCTCCGGCTACTTCAAAAAGTTGATCAGCAGCGACGAAAAAAATGAACTGATCTCGTTGATTGAAAGTTACGCAAACCACAAAGCGCCACTGGTGGTTCCTCTAACCCTGGCCAACCACTTTATCAGGAAATATGATGCCTCTTATTTGCAAAATCAAACTTACCTGGAACCTCATCCGTCAGAATTAATGCTGCGAAACCAGGTCTAGACATATCTATTTATTAGCTTTTCGGAACAATTTATGTTATTATTCAGCATAGTAAGAATGATTATCTTTAACAGGAGAATTCATTGTGAACACTGCTTCTAAATCAGGTTTAAGAGACACTCTTCATGTAAATGATTTCAAAAAAATGATCCTTGGTGCCAGCTACTTCTTTGAACGGGAAGTAGAAAAAATTAATGCCCTGAATGTTTTTCCTGTTCCCGATGGTGATACTGGGACAAATATGATTATGACCCTAAAAGCTGCCACAGAAGGTTCAATGGAATACAAGGGAAGTTCAGTAGGGGAACTTTCAGAGATAGTCGCTTCCAGGGCTCTGATGGGTGCGAGGGGTAATTCCGGTGTAATTTTATCACAAATCCTGCGTGGTATTGCCCGGGGATTAAGGAAAAAAGAATATATAACACCCGGCGAGCTGAGTAAAGCTTTCCAGTATGGTGTTGTTTATGCTTACAGGGCTGTATCTAAGCCAGTCGAAGGAACCATTCTTACCGTAGCGAGAGAAATGGCCCGCGGTATCCGCTCTGCTTCCCGGCAGGGAGAAAACCTTAACAACAGTATCGAAGCTGCTATTAAAAACGGTAAAAGCGCTTTAGCCCGAACCACTGATATGCTGCCCGCCCTTAAAGAAGCGGGTGTAGTTGACGCCGGGGGCCTGGGACTTCTGGTTTTCGTGGAAGGATGCCTTTATGCCTTAAAACGCTCAATGTCTGATGTGATTCACTATAAGGATATGAATAACCTTGAAGAGTCAGAACCGCTTATTGCAGCGACAACAAGCTTTACAGAAATAACTTCTCTAGATTTCCCATACTGTACCGAGTTAATAGTCAAGTCAGAAGAAGGGGCTTTTCATAAGCTTAAGGCTGAGCTGTCTTTGCTGGGTGAATCACTGCTCGTTGCCGAAGATAGAAATGTGGCCAAAGTTCATATTCACACTGCAAACCCCGGCCTTGTCCTGGAAAAAGCCTTGCAATATGGAACCCTGCACGATTTAAAAATCGATAATATGCTTGATCAACAAAAGGAAAAAGCTGCCGGAAACAGCACTATAGAGAATTCTATCATCCTACCCGGACCTGAAAAGATGGAACCGGGATTAACCGGCATTATTTCTGTTTCTTTTGGTGAAGGATTCCGGGAAATATTCTTAAGCCTGGGGACAGATGAAATCGTTTTCGGTGGGCAAACCATGAATCCCAATGTTGAAGACTTACTGAGAGCTGTAGAAAACCTGGACCAGGAATCGGCCATTATACTTCCTAATAATAAAAATATCATCATGGTTGCAGAACAGGTCAAAGCTTTATCCGACAAAAAGGTAGAGGTGCTTGAAACCAGGACTCTTCCCGAAGGCCTGGCCGCACTGCTCTCTTACAATCCCAACTTGCAGATCGAGGAGAATCTTGAAGCCATGAGAGAAAGCATCAACAAGGTAACAACCGGTCTTTTAACTTACGCAACCAGGGATGCCGTTATCCAGGGGGAAGTCATAAAACATGGACAGTTCCTGGGACTGTGCGGAGGAGATATTATTACTTCAAGAGACAACCTTGACCTGGCAGCTTTAGACCTGGCCCGTGCAGCAGCAGAACAGGGTAAAGACATAATTACCATTTTCCACGGACAGGATGTTGAGCGAAAAGATGCCTCAGCCCTGGCAAAAATAATAG
>PXBM01000179.1 GCA_003566935.1 Syntrophomonadaceae bacterium
GAGCTATTCGATGATTTTCCTGAGTCAGGGGAACCGGAAGAGACTGGATTAGAAGAGGAAACAAAATTGGAAGCGGAAGAGCCCGAAGAATTAGAATTGGGTTCTGATAAAGCTGAAACAGATCAATTGTTTGAAGAAGTATCAGAAGAAACTGAAGATCCGTCAGAGATGTTTTCTGAAGATGACTTTATAGAACCAATTCAGGCAGAAAGTAAGATAGAAGAGAGCGATGAAGAAGTAAAGGATCTTGATAATCTGTTTAAAGATGATGCGGAAGAAGAATCTATAGATGAACCGTGGGATATTACCGAAGATGATAAAGATTTTATTTCAGAAGCCGATCAGTCAGGTGCTGCATCCGTAAAACCCTCTGCGGCTTTTCTTGATGATGTAACACTGATCGCGCCCGAGGACGATAAGCCGACTCTTGGCCAGTATGCGCAAGCATCTCCGGAAGAAGCTGAGCCGGAAGAAGCATCTTTTGGCACTGATTTCGATGATGATCTGTCTTTTGATTTAGGACCAGATGAAGGTGCCGGGCTAGATGAAGATGATAAGTTTTTTGATCAACTTTTCGAAGAAAAAGCCGATACACAGCCTGATGAAACAACCCCTTTCGAGGAACCCGAAGCTACTTTGGGAGCATCGGAAGGAAGGAAAAGTTTGCGAGAAATATCAGAGCTGCCCGGTGAAACAGCAGACGACTTTCTATTTGGTGATAACGATTTTATTGATGAGGGATATGATAAAGAAAGATTAAATGATTTGATCGAGGACGAAACTTTTGGTGCAAAAAAAAGAAAAGGAAAGCATGATCAGGATAAAGATGATAAGCGCGGCGGTGGTTTTTCGAAATTCTTTTCCATCCTGGGCAACGTATTTTTTGTTTTGTTGCTTTTGATTATGGCTACCTTATCTTTTTTCTTGATTCAGAGCAGAATAGCCGGTGGTGTGCCGGAAGTAGCCGGGTACCAGATGTATATTGTCTTAAGTGGCAGTATGAGTCCAGAATTTGATACTGGCAGTCTGGCTTTCGTCCAGGAAGTTGATACCGATGAACTTGCCGTTGGCGACATTATTACTTACCGCAGTCAGGCCGATTCAGACTCACTAACTACGCACCGTATAGTTGATATTATTAGGAATGACAGCGTGCAGTTTGTTACCCGTGGCGACGCCAATAACGTTAATGATCCTAATCCTGTTCTGGCAGAAAATGTCGTCGGCCAGGTATCTGGTTCAGTCCCCTATGTGGGTTACGTGCTAAATTTTGTTCAGACCCGCCAGGGTTTAATCCTGCTAATATTCGTACCCGGTGTCCTGATAATTATTTATGAACTGGGCAAGATCATGAAATATCTGACTCAGGATAAAAATGGTAAAAGTAAGAAGGAAAAGGGTGATAGCAGCAACACCCGCCTTGCCGAGCAGTAACTTTATAGGTTTTACACTGTCTATAAATTAATCAAGTTTTATTTAAAAAAGCCCCTTCGTTATAACCGAAAGGGCTTTTTATTTGTCAGCACTAATCCCGTTTTAAAAATCAGCACTACAGGGGTTTGAAATAATCGATATCATTAATCCCGCCTTTACGCTTAGGTTTTGCTTTAAAGTGGGCGGTAACTTTCATGCCAATGTATACTTCCTCTTCCTTACATTCGCCCATCCTGTGTATTAGCATTCCATCGGCGAACTGGATTGCAGCCAGCAAGGTCGGTTTTTCTTTTGTTTCTCCTTCGAGGGTTTTGTGAACAACAGTGAAGGAGTGGATGATCCCTTCGGTGCCTACATCAACCCAGTCCTTTTCTTCCAGGCGCTTAAAGCAGCGCTCACAATATAGGCGGGCCGGAACATAAGTGATTTCGCAGGCTTCACACCTGGTTCCGATAATATTTCCATCTTCTTTTATCTTTTCAAAAAACCGCTGACCAGCCACACCGGCAGTATAGCGGTTCTTGACCGGGAAAGCTCCAACCCCGGGGTCCCAGTAGCGGTTGTCTACATTCCTGGTGATTTTCTCCAGTATGCCCATTTTCAACCCTCCTTAAAGTGGTTTGAAATATTTAATGTCAGTTATAGAACCCGTTCTTTTTGCTTTAGGCTTCCAGACAGCTTTGACTTTCATGCCTATCTTAATCTTTTCCGGTTCCACTTCACCTAAAATGTGCATAATCCCCATCCCATCAGAAGCGCCATCTATTTCGATCACCGCCGGCAGGTGAGGATCTTCGCCTTCCTTGATGCGGCTGGCATCCCAGTGCACGTGACAGATGGAAAAGGTATTGATAGTACCTGTATCTTTTACGTAGCGCCAGCTGTTGCAGGGGATAAAGCATAACTCACAAAAAAGGCGCGGCGGAAGCATAATTCGTTTGCACTTACGGCACTCTGTAGCTATAATTCTGCCCTCTTTTAGTTCAGCTAAATAGCGTTTGATTGCAACTCCCATATCCCAGGCATAAGCGCAGTCAAGGCTATCTTCGGTGACAAATATATTGCCGGAACGGATATCCTCTTCAGAGAGGGCTGTTCCGCCCGATACTTGTATTTTTTCACTCATCGTTAAACCTCCTTTGCCAGATCATTATCAATTTGGCTAATTAACCCCTTATCTTACATTACTAGTCTAAATCCCGGTGACTACTACAGAGCTGACCTGCATCAGGTCGCCCCAGGCCTGGGCTACGCCAAGCCGCGGGTCGCCAGGCACCTGGCGTTCTCCGGCTTCTCCCCGCAGCTGCCAGAACAGCTCGCAAATTTTCATGACTCCTGCTGCCGCAATGGGGTTGCCAACACCGAGCAGGCCGCCGGAAGGACACATGGGCAAATTGCCGTCACGGGCAAAATGGCCGTCACGCAATAATTCCACTGTTTTACCGCGTGGTGATAGCTGCAGCCCTTCCATGTGGTGCAAAGCCTTGTAGTCGAAGGGGTCGTAAGGCTCGGCAATATTAATCTGTTTATCCGGTTCCCTGATCCCTGCCATTTCGTAGGCCATCCTGGCGGCCTTGTCAAGGTAGCGGGGATAATACAAATCTCGGGTGGCCCAGTAAGCTGTATCCAGAGTCCAGCCTACACCTTCAATCCAGACCGGCTTATCGGTTAAGCGCCTGGCTACCGGTTCAGCGGCCAGCACCACGGCTGCTGCGCCATCTGATACCGGACTGACATCAAGCCGGCTGACCGGGTAAGCCATAGTTTCTGAATTTAAAACGTCCTCAACCGTTATTTCATCTTTAAACTGGGAAGAAGGATGCAATAAACCGTTACGTTTATTATTTACTGCCGCCAGGGCCATATCTTCCTTGGTATACCCGTAGCGCTCCATATAGCGGTTCATTTCCAGGGCAAATATCCAGAGCAGGTTGGGGTGAAGGGCCCGTTCGGTTATAGCATCGAAAATGGTCAGGAAAAAACCCTGGGCATGAGGCATGGCGTTCGACATTTTTTCTTCACAGACAACCAGGCAGATGTCAAACATACCCGAGGCTACATGGTGCCAACCGTGTACAACGGCATGAACGCCGGTAGCACCGCCCACGTAAACCCTCATGGTCGGCTTATTCCAACCACCGCAGCCATCGGCTAAGTATTCTCCCTTCTGGTGAATTCCGTCAAAGGCATCGGGAGCACTGCCGTGGGCAACACAATCAATATCATCAAGGCTCAGGCCGCAGCTGTCCAGGGCAGTTTTCGTTGCTTCAAAAGATAACTCCTTCGGAGTTTCTAAGGCCCTGCGCACAAACTTGGTCAGGCCTGCGCCCACTATTGCTACTTTTCTCATTGTTCAACCCTCCGTTTTTTCAGGCCTTAAAGCCTGTTACTTAAGACAACTGCAGTTCCGGTAGCTGTCGGTATACCTCGCCAGGCAAAGGCCAGGCCGGTTTCCACACCTGCCAGCTGGTTTTTGCCTGCTTCACCTCTTAGCTGCAGGGCAGTTTCCATTACCTTTTGCAGGCCATTGGCCTCATGCAGGTAGCCAGCACCCAGGCTGCCGCCTGAAACGTTAACCGGCAGGTCACCACCAGGTTCAAAGCAGCCCATCTCCAGCAGCTTGCCTGCTTCACCGAAGCCGCACATTTGAAGCGCTTCTAAGTGCTGCAGTTCTTTATAGGAGAAAGTATCATCTATTTCGGCAAAATCAATCTCATTTACCGGGCTCTTAATATTGGCCATTTCATATGCTTTATCAGCCGCCAGTTTAGCGTAAAGGGCGCCTCCCAAACCTTCACGGCGTGAATCAAGATTGGGTGTGTCTGTAGCCCAACCAACACCTTTAATCCAAACCGGGTTAGCGGTCATCTCCAGGGCCTTTTCTTCAGAGGCCAGTAAAATGACAATTGCCCCGTCCAGGTGACCGCTAATATCAAACTGCCCCAGCGGTTCACTGACCGGTTCCGCGCAGGTTACATCCTCCAGCGTTACTTTGGCCCCGTAAACTGCTCGCGGGTTTGATAGAGCATTGTACCTGTTTTTCATCACTACCCGGGCACACTGTTCGCGGGTGCTGAAGCTCTCATGTAAATAGCGATTCATTTCCAGCCCGGCAATGAAATAGGGGTGCTCTTTCAGGGGGCGGATATAGGCCGGATCGGTAGCATATGCCGCTACCTTTTCATAATGCGACAAGTTAGATACCTTGGAAAAAGCCGATGTGGCAACAATACTCTGCTGACCGGTTTTAATTTGCATCAGGGCGGAAGCCAGACCCTGCAGGCTGTCACCGGCAATACTCTGGACCGGTTTTAGAACAGCACCGAGCTGGTCGGGTACATATTCATCGGCAATACTGATTCCTTCCATAAAGTCCTCCGATGAGGCAACAAAAGAGTCGATTGACTGGGGGTGAATACCCCCGGCATCTTCGTAGCACTTGGTTGCCGCTTCAAAAATCATCTCCCGGTAAGAAAGGTCAGTTGAAGTGGTCCTGAAGCCGGAGCAACCTATGCCGACAATGGCAACTCGTTTACTCATTAACTTTGATCCCTCCTTGAAACTTAAAGAATGTTTAACATCCCAACTGCCTGGCTATTACCAGGCGCTGGATTTCTGACGTTCCTTCTCCTATTTCCATCAATTTTGCATCCCGCAGGTATCGCTCTACCGGGTATTCCCTGGTATAGCCGTAGCCCCCGAAAATCTGAATAGCTTCCAGGGCGCATTTAACAGCCGTTTCTGATGCAAACAGCTTGGCCATGGCTGACTGCCTGGTGAAGGACAGGCCCTGGTCCTTTAACCAGGCCGCTTTATAGACTGCCGTGCGGGCCAGCTCTACTGCCATTGCCATGTCTGCCAGCTTAAACTGGATCGCCTGGAATTTTGAAATAGGTTGGCCAAACTGCCGGCGCTCTTTGGCATATTCCAGGGCTGCATCAAGGGAAGCCTGGGCAATGCCGACAGAGAGAGCCCCGATACTGATCCGTCCGCCATCTAAGACCTGCAGGAACTGCTTAAAGCCTTCGCCCCGTTTACCCAGCAGTGAGTCAGCAGGCAGGTGGACATCGTGTAAGGCTATTTCTGCAGTGTCTGAGGCTTTCAGGCCCAGTTTTTCGTATGGAGCTGAAACTGTAAAGCCTTCGGAGCCGCCGGGGACAAGAAAAGAACTGATTCCCTTAGCACCCTGGCCCGGCTCGGTAACAGCAGTAATGATCACCAGCCCAGCGTATGTGGCGTTAGTGATAAAGCACTTGCTGCCGTTAATAACCCAGTCATCTCCGTTCTGTACGGCAGTAGTTTTGGTGCCACCGGCATCTGAACCGGC
>PXBM01000043.1 GCA_003566935.1 Syntrophomonadaceae bacterium
AACATACTGCAGATCGTTAAAGGAGGGCTTTGCCGATGAAGGATTTACAAAAACTGCACTACTTTGAAGTACCCACGGTTATGAAGCATGGACTCGGCGCTGTAAAATACCTGCCGGGTGAGCTGGCGCTGTTGGGCGTCAAAAAACCATTGCTGGTCACCGACCAGGGGGTTGTTAAGGCTGGCCTGCTCGACAGCGTAACAAAACCGCTAAAAGAAAGTTCCATCAACTACATTCTTTACGATGAAGTTGTTTTTAACCCACCCCTTGCTACTGTGGCCAGGGGAACCGAGAAATATAACCAGGAAGGATGCGATGGACTGGTGGCCTTAGGTGGTGGCAGCGCGATGGACGCAGCCAAGGCTATCGGGGTGGAGATTGCCCACGGTGAACCGATTCTGGAATACGAATGTGCCGAAGGGAAAAAAGAGCTGTGCAATCGCATTCCTCCCCTGGTCTGCATTCCAACAACAGCGGGAACCGGTAGTGAAGTTACCCTGTGGGCGGTAATAACCGATCCGGAGAGGGAATACAAGTTTAATTGCGGCGGTCCTCTCATTGCCGCTCACCTGGCCCTGGTCGATCCCCTGCTGCACTTATCGATGCCGGCTGAAATAACAGCGGGAACAGGCATGGATGCCTTATGTCACGCCATCGAATGTTATACCTGTGCATATGCCCAACCGCAAACCGATGCTGTAGCGCTGCTGGCTATCGAGTATGCAGGCAAATACCTGCGCCGGGCTGTTGCTTACGGGCAGGACGTGGAAGCCCGTTACCACATGGCCATGAGCTCTTTGCTGGCCGGGCTTTCATACGGCAGCGAAAGTGCGGGGGCGGTCCATGCCATGACCCAGACCATGGGGGGCATATTCCCAGTTCACCATGGTATTGCCGTTGGTGCAACCCTGGTTCCGGTCATGGAATATAACTGGCTGGGCGAACCGGCCAAGTATGCCCGCATTGCTCTGGCCCTGGGCAAACCGGTTATCGGTATGAACGAAAGAGAGGCTGCCCTCGTCGCAGTTGAAGCGGTCCGGGAATTGGCTGAAGACATTGGTATCCCGCGTCTCAAAGAACTGGGCATCAAAGAAACAGACATTACCCGCCTGGCGGAAGAAGCATTTAATGATCCGCAAACCATTGGTAACCCGCGGGACTTAAGTGTAGAAGCTTACGAACAGATCTATCGCCGTGCTTTTTAGTGAAATGGCAGGACATATTAAGAAGGCTAAACCGGCTCTATACTTTGTTCAGATTATTGTGTAACATGACAATAGTCACAAAATATAAAGGTGGGTGATTCAAACGGTTGTTGCAGACATTTACCAGGAAGCCTTGAGGTTAATCAAAGAAGCAGAGAAAAGGGGACTTGTCCTGAGGTTGCTGGGAGGACTGGGTATACACCACCTTTGCCCCAGCGCCACGGAAGAGCCCTGGCTCCGCGAGTACGAAGACATTGACTTCATCGCTTCAAAGTCACGAAGGGAAGAACTGGAAGGGTTCTTTGAGGAACAAGGTTATGAGCCGAATAAACAACGCAATCTCTTCGCAGGTGATAAGAGGCTACTCTTTTATGATCTCGAGAATAAAAGGCAGGTGGATATCTTTATCAGTGTTTTTGATATGTGCCACCTGCTCGATCTCGAGAACAGGTTAGAACTCACAGATACGGCCTTAAGCCCGGCTGATCTGTTCTTGACCAAGATCCAGATTATTGAGATGAACAAGAAAGACATCTACGATTTGGGCCTGCTGCTCCTCGACATCGATATCGACAAGGACAGCCAAGGGTTAGACCTGCAATATGTAACTCGCCTGTGCGCAAAAGACTGGGGGTGGTACAAGACAGTTACCAAGAACATTGCAGAACTAAAGCACTTTTTTACCAGTTCACCTGATTTCTCTTCAACACAGAAAGAAAACATTATTCAAAGCCTGGATCTGATCGCTGCAGAAATCAACAAACATCCAAAGTCAATGGCCTGGAAAACACGCAACATGGTTGGGGAAAAAGTGCAGTGGTACAACCTTCCCGAAGATTTAGGAAAATAACTGAATGAAGCATGTATGTTTATAACCTATTGAGGAGGAAAGCTTATTATGTCGGAAAGCAATGGCTCCAACGGAAAAGATAGTGGTCTTTTCGTTCGCCAGGCCACCGGCCTGGTCAGATCATGGTCCATTTTCGATGCTTTTGTCTATGCTTTTTTCTCGGTGAACCTGATTACACTGGGACTTTACATTTTTTCTTTTGCTCCCTACATTCCTGACGGTCATCTGGTAACTGCTGTCGTCATCAGCACTTTTTTTATTGTTTTCCTCGTTATCGTTTACGCCATGCTGGTGTCAATCATGCCCCGGGCCGGAGGCGATTACGTAATCCAAACCCGAATCCTGGGAGGCCCCTTAAGCTACGTGCTTCCCTTTGCCGGCTGGGTTTTCATTCTATGGCTGTGGATTCCGCTATACGGGAACATGCTATCCTGGAATGTATTTACCCCGCTATTTACCCTCCTGGGCAGTATGACAGGCAATGAAAGCCTATTAAATATTGCTTATTGGTTTAACGGGGTAAACGGCCTCTTTTTTTCGGCTATAATGGTTTGTATTCTCGCTTCAATTGTGATCAGCCTGGGTATGAAAGGATATGCCCGCGTCCAGAAATTCTGCTTCTATTTGGGCATGGCCGGCCTGCTAACAGTATTTATCATGCTGCTGGTCAACGACAAGGCCACCTTTATTGAAAGGTTTAATGCTTTCACCGCTCCGCTCGGGGGCAGTGAAAATGCTTACTCCCAGATTATTGAAGGCAGCTCTGAATCAGGGTACGACCCCATCGCCTGGAATAACCTGGCCATCTTTGCCAGCCTTCCCCTGATTCCCATGGTCGTTTTCTTCAACCTGTGGCCAAACTGGGGGGCTACTCTTTACGGTGAAGTCCGTGGTGCTTCCGAATTTAAGCGTAACTTTATGGGTATGTTCCTGGGCCTGGTCGTTACAGGTATCCTGGCCGTTATCCTGCTTGCCCTGTTTAATCGCACTTTTGGTTGGGACTTTTACCTGGCTTCAAACTTTGCCTTTTATGAAGGCTTTTCGCCCTTCCCGGTTTTTCCTTTCCCTGGCTTACTTGCGGCAATGCTTACCGATAACCCAATCCTTCAACTCTGGGTCATTATTTCGCTCAGCGGATGGTTTTTCGGTTGGATGGGAACCGTGTTCCTGTCTTCAACCAGGGTTCTTTTCGCAGCTTCTTTCGACCGGATGCTTCCCGAATGGGTATCCCGGCTTCACCCGAAAACACGAAGTCCTCTCAATGCACTCTTATTAATGACCGGTCCTTCTGTTGTGGTTAGTTTCCTGTTCTACTATGTGCCGGGCTTCGAAGTGCTAACCCTGAACGCCACGGTAGCAATCGCTGTCTGTTTTATGGGCACAGCCATCGCTGCAATTGTCCTACCCTACCGGAAACCGGAGTTATACCTTGCTTCCCCGGTTTCCCGCTATAAAGTTCTTGGCCTGCCGGCGATTACCGTATGCGGTGTTATACTGGCTGCTTTCCTTCTGTTTAACATCGTGTTGTGGATCTATGACCCAACCGGGGTTTACGGGGTTCACGATCCCTATTCAGCTGTGTTCATGCTCGTCTTGTATGGTATCGCTTTTATAATCTACTACTTCTACAAAACTCACAACAAGAAGCTGGGCATTGAACTGGAAAAAACCTTCGAAGAAATACCTGTCGAATAGAAGGCAGTGCAACCCTACCCCCCTGCCCCTCCCCCCTGTCAGGGGGAGGGGTTTAAAAAGGAGAATCACCTATGCCCAAAATCTTTTTTGCCACAGACATTCACGGTTCCGAGAAATGCTGGAAAAAATTTATCAACGCTGGCACCTTTTACGAAGCCGAAGCGCTTATCCTCGGCGGAGATATGACAGGAAAGGCTATTGTGCCTGTTGTCAAGGAAATAAACAACAAACATCATTGTACCTTCCTGGAACAGGAACACACTCTTCACACCAACGAAGAACTAGAAAATATGACCCGTATGATTAAAGACCGGGGGTATTACCCTGTCATATTGGAAAAGGACCAGATTAAAGACCTGGAAGAAAATGAACAAAAACGGGACGAACTATTTACCCGACAAACCCTGGCTACAATTGAACACTGGATTGAGTGGGCGGAAGAAAAGCTAAAAAAAACAAAAATTCCCTGTTACGTCTGCCCTGGTAACGACGATGTCTTTAAAATTGACGATTTGCTTGATAGCTCAGCCTTAATTGAACTGGTCGAGGGAAAAATTATAGATTTGCCCCTGGGTTACCAGATGTTAAGCACCGGCTGGAGTAACCCAACCCCCTGGAAAACCTACCGGGAATGCTCGGAGGAAGAACTGGCCAGGCTCTTAGAAGAACCTCTTAGCAAGCTGGATCCAAATAGGCCGGCCGTTTTCAATATCCATGTTCCGCCTTTCGGCATTGGTCTTGATGAAGCACCGGAGCTTGATGAAAACTTGCGCCCCAAGTTCGCCGGTCGGTCCCTTATACCAGTAGGCAGTAAAGCTGTGCGCCAGGTGATTGAAGAATATGAGCCCCTGCTGGGTCTGTTCGGCCACATCCATGAAGCCAAGGGAGCTGTGCGGCATAGAAAGACTCTTTGTATCAACCCGGGCAGTAACTATGAACAGGGTATCCTTTTGGGCGCCCTGATCAACCTGGAAAAAGACGGCCTGGGTGAATATATCTTAACTTCAGGATAAGACAGGGGGACGTAACAACTGTCTTGTCCTGTCTTGAGGCAAAGGGACGTTTATTTTTGTCTCATCTTGTTGCTTGATTTACTGGTATTGCTCCAGTCATGTGGTAGATTCGCTTATATAAGCTATAGCTGAGTGGCGCAGGGGATTTACACCCCTGCGCTGTTCTACGAGTAAATCTCCCTGGTTTTTTAGGCCATTTTTAAGATCTTGCCATGAAAAGCACCAGGTTTAACTTCACTCTTTTTCCATCTTGTAAACCGGGATGTCTTCACCCTGCCAGACTATTTTCAGAATGCCGCTCAGTGCCGAGAGACGGCTGAAGAGAAAACTCTCATCAAAGTTCTGTGGGGCAACCAGGGCCAATTCAATTTCAACAACTTCTCTTTCAAGCGAAGAATCGTACTCGTGAGCCTGAAGGTAAGCTTTTTTGATATCCAACTTGCTGTCACTGATCACCCCGGTAACCCTGCTCAGCATTCCGGGCTGATCCACTGCCTTGATCTGAAGAACTTTTATTCTGCGCCTCTGCAGGATTTTACGGTCCACACGGCCCAGGTAGAGCAGGCTGATCAACACCAGCAGGGTCGCCAGCGCAGCACCGGCGTAAAAGCCGATACCTGTTGCCAGGCCGATTCCCGATACCACCCAGATCGATGCAGCCGTGGTTAGTCCCCTGACGCTGCCCCTCTGCTGCAGGATTGTGCCTGCGCCTAAAAAGCCAATCCCGGTGACGACCTGGGCTGCAATCCGGCCCGGGTCAAGTTGATAGCCGGTGCCAAATTCATTAAGAAAGCCATAGGCTGAGACCATCATGATCAGGGCTGATCCGGTACACACTAAAATATGAGTTCTGAAACCAGCCGGCCGGTTGTGAGTCTCCCGTTCAAACCCCACCAACCCGCCGAAAATAACGGCCAGGCCTAACCTGAGGGCAATCTCCCATA
>PXBM01000164.1 GCA_003566935.1 Syntrophomonadaceae bacterium
TAAAGCCATGTTCATCGGCAAGATACCTGGTGCGCAGTATCGATTCCAGGTTTACCCCGGAAGAGCCTAAGCTGTAATGCTTGTATTGCTGTTCCAGGGCCAGCATCATAGTTTCGGCCATACAGGCATAAGCCAGCCCTTCTTCAAAACCGAAATCCCAACCCAATGAAGGGTGTCCCGGCACTTCAACTACTCCACCATCGATAACCAGGACATCGGGGCGGGCCTGATCAACTTCTTCACTAACATTGGCCGGGCGGGAAATGTCACAGACTATCGCTCCGCTGCTGAGGTTGCCGGCATGGATAACTTTGTCCGTGGCGCTGGTAGCGCTAATCACAATATCGGCCCGGGCCAGGACGGCATTTATGTCTGTAGAAAACTCTATTATACCCCTGCGCCGCCCTTCACCGTCGGCAAAAGCTTCAAACTCTTCCATTGGGGCATCCGGTGCGGGCAATTCGGAACAATCGGCTAAAATATGGCCCATGCTACCGGGTTTTAATGGCCTTCCCTGCTTTAAGATGGCAGACTGGTAACGGTAGATTTCAGCAGCAACCAGGTGCAGTTTATCACTGGCAGTTTTGTTATTAGGGTTGCCGATCAGAATCAGACGGGGTACAGTTTCTGATAGTAAGAGTGAAATGCCCCGGCCGATTGAACCGGCAGCGCCGACAATAGCGGCAGTAGAATGAGATCGATCAACCTGAAGTCTTTCTGTAGCAGTATTAACTGCGTCAACGGCAGAGACAACGGTATAGCTGTTACCGGTTGTAATCGGCACCCCTTCATTTTTCAGGTAAAGCCCACCCATAGAAGCAACAGCTGTAAACGCCCCGAGACCGACAATTTTTGCACCGCGTTCACGGGCCATGCTTACAGCCGCTTTTAGCTCTGCCATGGCCTGTTTCCGAGGCATCTGCACAAATTCATCTGTTGTGCGTGGCAGGCCAATAAATTCACCATAAGCTGTTTTGCCGGCTTCAGAATAAATTTTCGTTTTACCGGCAACGAAAGGTTCGATCATATCGCCAAACCGTCCTGTTAGCTCGGCCAGCTCATCTTCATTAAAAGCAAGCAGGCTGTTATCAAACTGGTGGTAACTTTCAAGATCCAGGGCATGAATTAAAAAGGCGAAACGACCTTCTTCCGGTTCGCCACTGGGAACTACTTCTTTAGCCGGATATGGAGTAAAAGCTGGAAAATGATCAGTTTTTCCCGGCCTGATTAAGAAAGAGAGAAATTTAGCCGTGTTACCTTCACTTAGAACTTCCAGCATTGCCTCAATGCCACTCAGGGCTTCACGGCACTGTTCATCAGTAATAATCAGCGGCGGCTCAATTCGAATAACGGCATTACCATTCAGGGTCGGGGCGACCCTGACCTTTTCCACGTTTAAAAGATATGATGAAATGGCCGGGGTTAGCAATTCCTGTTCAGCCATTACACCCAGAAGGCTTCCGGGAAAGTGTTCCCGGTCCATATAGAACTCCAGCCCCAGCATCAGACCGCGTCCGCGGACAGCACTGATCAGTCCGGGGGATTTTTCTTTAAGTTCAAGCAGGCCCTTCTTTAAAAGATCGCCCTTAAGGCGCACTTCTTTTAATAAAGAGTTATTATTTGCAGTCAATTCTTCCATAACCTGTATCCCGACCCTGCAGGCCAGGGCGTTACCGGCAAAGGTGGAAGAGTGTTTTAACCCAAAGTCCTCTGTATAAACATCGACAGTGCTAAGACAGGCACCGATCGGCATTAGTCCTCCACCTAAAGCCTTGGCCAGAACCATTACATCGGGCGCAACATTTTCCTGCTCACAGGCAAACAAATCGCCCATTCTTCCGAGGCCGGTCTGTACTTCATCAAAGACAAGCAAAACTTTGTGCTCCCGGCAAACTTCTTTTACCGCCGATAGATAACCTTTCGGAGGCTCGATAATACCGCCTTCGCCCTGGATCGGTTCAATAAAAAAAGCGGCATAATAACCCGGTTTGTCTGCCAATTCCTTTTTCAGAGCATCAAGATCACCGTAAGGGATATGATTAAACCCTTCGGCGGGGGCATTGAAAATTTCCTGGTAACCGGGATTGCCTGTTGCAGATAGAGCACCAAACGTTTTACCATGAAAGCTATTTTCGGTAGCTAAAATTCCCAGTCGACCTGTTGAAGAACGGCACAATTTTATTGCCGCTTCCACCGCCTCAGCACCACTGTTGGCAAATGTAACATATTCCAGGCCTTCAGGAGCCAGTTCAACCAGGCGGCGAGCCAATTCACCGGCAGCATCAAGAGCGGAAGGCTGGATAAAGTTAGGTTCTGCGGAATCCCTGTAATTATTAATTGCTCCCCAGATTGATTCCGGGTTATGACCAAAAGGCAGGGCTCCATAGGCGGCAATGCAATCAAGGTAGCGATTACCCTGATCATCAAAAAGATGACAGCCTTCGCCACGGACATATTTTTGATCGAGCTTGATACTCTCCAGCATCTCGCCCAGATATGGATTAACAAAACGGGTGTAATTACTCATAAATAAACCTCCTGTCGATCTGTGCACAATTATGTGCACACCAATGGTGCTATTTTAACCCGAACCCTCAAAAAAATCAATAAAAAATAACCCGCTCCGTTAAAACTGGGCGGGCTTTATTAACGTTTACATTGAAATTTAAGCAAAACAATAAAATGATTGTAACTGCGCAGGCTGAGCAGTACCAAGCGATGTAGGCTGAGTAGTTGCCATATTCCTAAGTTAAAACCAAACTATTATATTGTTGTTTATTCATTTTCGGGCGTTATAATTGACACTGCATGACGATCAGGACCCAGGTTTTCTTCAACCAGGGCCAGAATTTCTCCCCTCTTTACTTCATGAAGGATTGAAGGCAGCTGGAAAAGGTCTGTCCCTTTAAAACGCAGGGCAAGAAAATTATTGGCAATAAACTCCAGCGAGTTAAAGCGGCGAATATAGCCGCCCAGGATTTTGCGGCGGTGACGTTCAAACTGTTCTTCGCTGATACCTTTCTTGTTGATTCCGGCAATTGCCTCCATAATTCTGTGGTAGAGCTGATCGGGATCCCTGGTTTCTCCACCAATCATAGTATGACCATAATTAATTTCTGCCGTGTATTCGGCATCAAAATTTTCATCAATCAGGTCTTCCCGGTAGAGACTATTATATAACTCCTCGCTGGAACCAAATAGGATGTCAAGCAGCAGTTCCATCAGTATTTCCCTGCGCATTTTTTCCCGTCCCTGCAAATTACCTGCTACCATATCTTTAAAACCTAAAAGCAGGATCGGTTCAGAAACCACCAGTTCCTGGACAGTCCGTTCCCTGTTAATCTTATCAGGCTCACCAGGATATTGACGCACTATTGCTCCCATCGTTTTGTAATCCCTGGCAGCAAGGCTCTCTTCCACCTGGCGTCCAACCTGCTCGGGCACCAAATCGCCCACTACAAAAACAGCCATATTGCTAGGATGATAAAAAGTGTTATAGCAGCGGTAAAGCAGATCAGGTGTGATTCTGGAAATACTTTCAATAGTCCCGGCAATGTCGTTTCGGACCGGGTGCTCGCAGTAAAGACCTTCTAGCAGGTTAAAAAACACACGCCAGTGAGGGTGATCTTCATACATTTTAATTTCCTGGCCGATAATACCCTGCTCTTTTTCAACTGTTTTTTCAGTAAAATACGGCTCCTGACCAAAATCAAGCAGCTGCTGTAAATTTTGTTCAAACTTTGCTGTGCAGGAAAAAAGGTAAGATGTTTGGGTAAATGAAGTAAAAGCATTGGCTGAAGCACCCAGGGCAGCAAAACGATCAAACACATTGCCCTGTTCATCTTCAAATAATTTGTGCTCCAAAAAATGGGCCACTCCGTCAGGCAGCCCTGTATATTCCTGTTCCGGCTCAACGCGGAAGCGGTTATCAATTGAACCAAAACGGGTAGAAAACACGGCATATTTCTTCTGGTAACCAGAGCGGGGCAGTACATATAGATCCATACCGGGTTCTACCCGGTAATGATAGAGAGTCTCCTGGAGCTCCCTGTTTTCAATTAAACGGCAGTTCTCTGTCATTTTACACTGAACCCCCTTCCCTGGGCCGAAGCAAATAAACTGTATCAAGCTTAACTCTATCAGCAACAGCCTTTAGCTCTTCCAGGCCAACCGCCTCAATTCCGGCCGCCAGTTCTTCAATGGTGTAAGTTTTCCCGCCAACAGAACTATCTAAGTGAAATGAAATCAGCTGGCTGGGGCTGTCCTGCCTGGAACGCAGCTGATTAACCAGACCCTGTTTTGTATTGTCCAGTTCAACATCGCTGATATTTCCTTCACCCATATCCGCAAGCTGCTGTTCAATTATTTCACGCGCTTTGTCACACTCCTCATAATTGATTCCGGCTGATATAACCATCAGGCCTTTATGCTTTTCCAGGCGGGAATGAATATAATAGGCCAATCCGGCCTCTTCTCTGACATTCATAAATAACTTGGAATGCGGAAAACCGCCTAAAATGCCACTGTAAACCAGGAGAGCACAATAGAGGTCGTCCTGGTAGCTGGTATAGGTCCGGTAACCCATTACCAGTTTAGACTGGTTAACGGCCATTTCTTCTTCATGAAAATTTATTTTTTCAACAGGACGCATTATTTCAGTTCCGGAAAGCTCAAGTGTTTCACCATTGCGGGGAAATCCAAATTTACTATCCGCTGTTTCCCGGACCAGTTTTTCGTCAAGATCGCCGATAACATATAAATCAATTGGGTTACGGTTAAACAAGATTTGATAGTAATCATATAAGCCGGCAGGATCGATCTGTTCATAATCTTCAATCCGCCCCAGCTTAAAAACACCAAAGTTTTCATCTGCACACATTAAGGCCAGGCAGCGTTCCAGGGCATATGAAACTTTATCATTAAGCATGGCCCGGATATCTTTGATAAGCTGATTTTTTTCCTGCCTGACATAGTCCTCCCTGAACGCATTATTTTCAACCAGGGGGTTCCCAATAACCGAACCAAGAACAGACATTCCTTCAGCTAAAAGCCTGCCGTTTTCACCCAGGTAACGATCGTGAGCTGTTTCCATGGTAAATGCCAGGATATGCCTTTCGCCGCTTTTCACAATATCAGTGGCAACATCAGCACCATAAAGGCTCTCCAGCTTTTGTTGCAGACTCAAGTAATCAGGGTAATCGCTGCTGCCCTGTTCAAGGACTGAAGGCAAAAGAGCATTATATGCCGCCCGCTCCGGTGTCAGAGCCTGGTGAACAAATAAACCCATTGATATTGTTTTAAACTTCTCTGTCGGCATAAAAATCAGCCTGATTCCATTTTCAAGGTAGTGATACTTTGTATCTTCGAGCAAAACCAAACCTCCTTATCTATAATTAGCGTATCTATTCAACCATATATTGTTACGGTTGCCTGCTGAAGAGTTACGATTTTTCGATAACTTATTTTAGTTTAACCCTTTCTCACTCTATAAAGCAAGTATAGATGTGAAAGTTTGACTTGTACAGGGCTTGGTGGTATCATAAATTTGCAAAAGAACAGTCAGGCGCCCGTGGTGAAAGGGATATCACGCAGGCCTCCGGAGCCTGAAGTCGGGGTTCGAATCCCTGCGGGCGTACCAATAATTCTATGGAGCAACCTGCTTA
>PXBM01000030.1 GCA_003566935.1 Syntrophomonadaceae bacterium
AAGCAGCTCATTTACCAGCTTGGGGTTAGCCTTGCCTTTAGTTTCTTTCATAACCTGCCCAACCAGGAAACCGATAACCTTGGTTGTGCCACCGCGATATTTTTCCACGCTGTCAGGATTGGCCGCAATAACCTTATCTACAATCTCTTCCAGTTCTCCCTGGTCGGAAATTTGGAGAAGACCTTCTTCTTCAACCACGGCTCGGGGGGACTGGCCACTTTCAAAAGCCTTTTCTAAAACTTCCTTGCCGATCTTACCGCTGATTAAATTCTCATCGATCATCTGCAGTAATTCAGCCAGGTGCTCCGGAAGAAAACTGCTTTGATCCGCTTCCAGGCCGGCAGCGTTAAGACGGGCCAGGAGTTCACCCATAATCCAGTTACTGACCTCTTTCGGATTATTATAGCTTTCAAGGCATGCTTCAAAATAATCGGCCAGGCAGCGTGATGCGGTCAATACCCCGGCATCATATTCAGGCAGGTTGTAACCATTGACAAAGCGGGCAGCCCTGGCTTCTGCCATTTCAGGCAGGGTGGCCCTGACCTTTTCAACCGCTTCGTCAGTTAATACCAGCGGAGCCAGTTCCGGATCGGTAAAGCAGCGGTAATCATGCGCTTCAAGCTTGCTGCGCATCATAATTGTTTCCTGTTTATCTTCTTCCCAGCGCAGGGTCTGGGAGATAACCTCTTCGCCGCTCTTTAAAATATCACTTTGTCTCTGGATTTCGTGTTCAAGCGACTTTTCAACTGCCTTAAATGAGTTCATATTTTTTAATTCAGTTTTGCTGCCATAAGTTTTACTGCCTTTAGGTCGCAGTGAAATATTTGCATCACAGCGCAGGCTGCCTTCTTCCATTTTACAATCAGAAACCCCGGCATATTGTAAGATGCTTTTTAACTGCTCCAGGTAACGTTTTGATTCTCCGGGCGAACGAAGATCCGGTTCAGTTACTATTTCAACCAGGGGCACCCCGGCCCGGTTGTAATCAACCATGGAAGCATTGCCCCCGGCAGCATGCACCAGTTTGCCGGCATCCTCTTCCATGTGGACACGGCCAATGCGAATTTTTTTTATGCCGCCATGATCATCTTCAATGGTCAGGTGGCCATTACTGCCAATCGGTTCATAGTACTGGGAAATCTGATACCCTTTCGGCATATCCGGATAAAAATAGTTCTTACGGTCAAAGTAACTTGAAAGGGCAATATCACAGTTTAAAGCCAGCGAAGCAGTCAGGGCCTGCTGCACGGCTTCGCTGTTCAGCCGGGGAAAAGCACCGGGAAAACCGAGGCAGACAGGGCAGGTGTGAACATTAGGTTCGGACACAAAATGATTGGGGCATGAGCAGAAGAGTTTGCTCTCTGTCATTAATTCAACATGAACTTCAAGGCCGATAACTACTTCGTATTCCATTAAAATCTTCCTTTCTCTTCTTTAGGCTTTTCCGTGAGGGAATAGCTGTTTATCACGAACCACAATATCACTGACTGCCGTCAGGGTTTTTTCGCTAAATGGGGGACCGACCAGCTGCAGTCCAACAGGCAATTCACCGATCATTCCTGCCGGGAAGCTAAGGGCGGGAAGGCCCGACAAACTAACCGGGGCACAAAATATATCTTCTTCCCAGGATGAGATCAGATCCTTTTCTTCTCTTAAAAGGGGAGGAAGATTCTTAACTACCGGCATTAACAATAGATCGCAGCCGGTCAAAGCCAGGGCAAATTCACGGCGAACCAGGTTCCATACTTTAAGAGCCTGTCGGTAGTATAAATCAAAATTGCCCTTGCCGAGTAGATATGTTCCATATATACTGCGCTGCCGCCCTTCCCGGCCCAGGAGATTGCTGCGTGATTTCAAGTACAGCTCCTCCAGGTTATCCGCCTCTGATGCTGTTCCAAAACGAATACCATCAAAACGGGCATGATTGGAAGAAGCTTCCGCCTGGGCAATGACATAGTAGGCCCGCAGCGCTTCCGGCAGCATTCTTAAACTTACATCTGTTATTTCAAAACCTTGCTCTTTAAATAAATTAATAGTCTCCTGGCAGGCAGTTTTTAACTCCGGTTCAAGGCCCTCTACCAGTGACTGCGGAAACCCAATTTTTAGATTATCTATCGCGGCAGGCTCTATTTCCGGGATAAATTCATCCTTGCTAATTAGAGTAGAGGCATCATATTGATCATAACCGGCAATAACCTGTAAGACAGCATCAATATTCTTTCCGGTAAGGGCGGTAACACCAACCTGGCCAAAAGAACTGCTGTGCAGGTTTAATCCATGCCTGGAAACAAGGCCGCTTGTAGGCCGCAAACCGGTAACTCCGCAGCTGGAAGCTCCCTGGCGCAGAGCCCCTCCGCTGTCACTTTCAAGCGCTACCATGGCCGCACCGGTAATGACAGCCGCAGCCCCGGCACTACCTGCAGCACGGCTGTTATCCCAGGGGTTAATGGTTGCCCCTTTTGGAGAAGAAGTTGTTGAGGAACCAAGGCTCATATTGTCCAGGTTTGTTTTACCGACTACTATAGCTCCGGCTTCCATCAATTTCTCAACTGCTGTTGCCGTATAGGGAGAATAAAAATCGCTAAAACCGCCTGAGCCAAATGTTGTAGGTAATACCCCGTAACAAATATCATCTTTTACTGCCACGGGTATACCGGCCAGGGGCAATTTTTCACCTTTTTCAATGCGCAGGTCAATTGCCTTGGCCTGCTCCAGCGCATCAATCCCGGCCTGGTGAATAAAAATGTTGAGACTTTCATTTAATAAAGTACAGTTTTCAAGGGTTTTTTCTATCAGATCATGAGCGGTATATTCTCCACTGTGTATATCTTCTACTGCCTGACAAACAGATAAATTCCTTAAGTCCAAAGTTATCCTCCTATCCGAACGCTCGCTATTATTCAATAATGGGGGGAACCCGGTAAAATCCCTGATCAAATTCAGGCGCTGCTTCCTGTAACTCGGCCATCACGCCTTTACGGGCGCAATCTTCCCTGAGCACGTTTACAGAATTATGCCCTAATAGTATTGGTTCAATTCCTGCCGTATCAACTTCAAGCAGCGGATTGAGCCAATTTAAAAATACACCCAGCTGCTGGTATAAGCGATCATGTTCATCTTCAGACAGGCCAAGCTTGGCAGTTTTTACCGCTTTATCAAACCTTTTTTCAATATCGCTCACTTCTATCACCTGCTTACTATATACTGTAAAATGAAAAACTATTGCCATTAATTCTGGAAAAGTAGGCGGAACCCTGCCCTTCAATTAAAAATCTTTGAAAACATAATAGTTGCGAAGTTTTAAATAGTTGGAGGTACTTCCTCCACAAACATAAACACAAGAAATGCTATTATATAAAGATAAATTGCAAAGTATAAAAGCCTGCCTTTTTTCAAGAAGTCAATCAACCAAATAATGCTTACTATCGAAAAAACGAATGAAGCCAGAAAAGAAGCAGCCAGCGGACCCACTCCGATTTCACTCCAAATTGCACCTGGAATATCACCTGCAGCCAGGACAGTTGAGCCTAATATGGCTGGAATAACCAGTAGAAAGGAATACCTTACTGCTGTATCGCGTTCCAGGCCGGCCCAAAGGGCGGCAATCAGGGTAGACCCGGAGCGGGATATGCCCGGCAGGACAGCAATAGTTTGCCCCAATCCAACGATAACAGCATCCAACCAGGTCATCCTGTCTTCTTTACGGTTACCGTAATGCTTAAATCGTTCTATCAAAATAAGGGCTGTACCCGTCACAGCCAGCGCAGCTGCAATAAATGGCGGTGTTTTCATGATATCTACAACCAGGTTTTTTAAAATCAGACCAAGGCTGCCGGTTATAACCGTGGCTATGATGATGTAAATCCCGAACATAAAATGGATTTTGTTTGTATCGCTTTTTTCAATAAAGTATGAAAAGAACCCCCTGATTACAGACCACAAATCCCGACGGAAATAAATTATTACAGCAAATACTGATGCGATATGCAGGAATATTTCATAAGCCAGGCCGGGAAAATTATAACCGAAAAGTAGTTCGGTAATAATAATATGGGCTGTGCTGGATATGGGCAGAAATTCACTGATTCCCTGGACAATGCCGAAGATAATTGCTTCAAATAATGACATTTATAAACCCTGCTTCCTAAAAATTGGGGTTCGCTTTTTCAATCTAGTACTTCTTCCATTTTCTGCTGATGAACCGCCAGTGCATCTTCCCCGAATAAAACAAAGCGTATCAGCCTGACCTGCTTTAAATTGGTAGTAACTTCCTTTACTGTCTGAAAGGCTACTTTAGCCGCGTCTTCCATGGGATAGCCAAAAGCACCGGTAGAAATGGACGGAAAGGCCACTGAATCAATCTTGCTGTCTTCTGCAAGCTGCAGGGTATTTCTATAACAGTCTGCAAGAAGTTTGTCTTCGGGCTTGTCAGCACCATAGACAGGACCGAGACAGTGAATCACGTAATCATTGGGCAAGTTATGCGCTCCCGTTATAACCGCCTCACCCGGCTTAATCGGGGCAAGCGGCCTGCACTCTTCTTCCAGGCCTGGCCCGGCAGCACGGTGCAGCGCTCCTGCCACTCCCCCGCCGATTCTAAGCTGGGCATTGGCAGCATTAACTACCGCTACCATATCCTTCTGGGCGACAATATCTCCCGAAACACATTCAACGGTAACATTATTCACTATTTTTTTCATTTTAATTACTCCTCCTTCCCTTCTCTATTATGACAAAAAGGTCCGGGAGAATCAATCTCCCGGACCTGATAATTATAGTAATTGATTAAGTACAAAACCTCCGTCCCTGTGTACTTAATCGCCGATTTTCCAGGTTTCCCAGACCTTGCCAACAAGGTCGGGGCCGGGTTTAAGGGTCTTCTTACCGGGCTGCCAGCCCGCTGGTGTTGGTTCGCCGGTTTCGCGGACATGCTGGAATGCCTGAACCTGGCGAATCAGCTCAGTGAAGTTACGCCCGACCGGAGGGGTCAGTACTTCCATCGCCTGGACAACTCCGTCCGGGTCGATTATAAAGCGGCCCCTGATATTAACTCCGCCTTCTTCATCATAGACACCATAGAGATTACCAATTTTTCCGCCTGTATCGGAAAGCATGGGGAACTGCACTCCACCATCAACCATCTTGGAGAGTTCAACTTCCTGCCAGATTTTATGGGTAAACTGGCTATCAACGCTGCAGGACAGCACTTCTACTCCGAGATCCTGCAGTTCTTTATACCTGGCGGCAACTGACGCCAATTCTGTCGGTCAGACGAAAGTAAAATCGCCGGGATAGAAGCAAAGCACTACCCACTTGTCCTTGTAATCTGACAGCTTTACCTTCTTGAAACCTCCATCTACAAAGGCATTTGCTTCAAATTCGGGAGCTTTTTGGCCCACTTTTACACTCATAGTAAAACCTCCTATTTTTATTCATAATTACTCTGTTTATATATTCTATATTTTAATAACCGTTCCTGCCTTTATTAATAATTTTTATTCATAACTAAAAAAGCCCGCACTGCAGCCTTTTTTAATAAAAAGCTTCTACGGACTGAAAAGGTTTTAATGTTTATCGCTACTTAACCTACGTCGTCTGGGACTGCCCGGCCTGCTTAAGAAAACTGAAGCGAGCATAAAGTGC
>PXBM01000264.1 GCA_003566935.1 Syntrophomonadaceae bacterium
CATTAACTGTCGGTGTGTAAACGCTTTCTAACCTGATCCATGTAATAATTATATGACGCTTCAACTTCTCCCATATAATCCCCTGCAAACTTTTCACGAAAAGCAGAAGCCAACTCCCAGGCTGCAACTGCCTCTGCTACAACTGCTGCTGCCGGAACGGCACAGATATCTGATCTCTCGGTCGCTCCCTTAACCTCTTCGCCGCTAACCCAGTCTATGCTGGCCATCGGTTGAGACATGGTCGGGATCGGTTTCATGGCCGCACGCATAACCAGGGGCTGGCCATTACTAATACCGCCCTCAAGACCACCGGCCCGGTTAGACCCGCGGGTAATACTACCACTTTCGGATTCCATCTGTAAAGGATCATGGACCTTCGACCCCGGTTCGGCCGCACTCTGGAAACCAAGTCCAATTTCGGCTCCTTTAAATCCCTGAATACTCATTAATGCTCCAGTCAGGCGACCATCCAGCCGACGATCCCACTGAACATGACTGCCCAGCCCCGGAGGCAAACCGGTAACGAAAATTTCAATCACGCCACCCAAAGTATCTCCATTTTTGCGGGCTTCTTCAATCGCGCTGATCATCTTTTTTTCTGCATCGTCATCGGCGCATCGCAGGGGCGATGCTTCAATTTTATCAGCCAGTTCAGGAATGTTATAAGTCTCAACCCCGGTTTTAATTGGGCCGATACTGAGAACATGGCTGTATACCTTGACCTTAAATTTTTCCAGTAATATGCGCCCCACACTGCCGACCGCTACCCTGATAGCAGTTTCACGAGCGCTGGAACGTTCTAAAACCAGGCGCAGGTCATCATGATTGTACTTCAAGCCTCCGGCCAGGTCGGCGTGACCCGGGCGGGGGCGGGTTAGCCTGACTAAATCTTCCGGGGCAGCGCCCTCTGCTGCCATCAGCTCCTGCCAGTTTTCCCAGTCACGGTTTTCAATCTGCAGGGTTAACGGGCTGCCTATAGTCTTGTTAAAGCGCAGGCCTGATAATACCTTAACCCTGTCCTTTTCAATCGCCATTCTACCACCACGGCCGTATCCCTTCTGACGTCGTTCAAGATGTTTATTTATGTCTGCCAACCTGAGAAATAGACCTGCCGGCAAACCTTCTATGATTGCCGTAAGGCAGGGACCATGCGATTCACCGCCTGAAAGATAGCGCACCATTAAAACCCCCTTCCAGCTCAAGGAGCATTTCTTTCCAACCAGCCGGGCCGCTGAAACCGCCCAGCTTGCGATTACTCCCGATAACACGGTGACATGGGACTATGATCGGATGACGGTTTGCTGCGAGGGCCTGTCCGGCTGCCCGCCAGGCCAGGGGAGACCCGGCCAGTTCGGCCGCTTCCCGGTAAGAACAGGTCTGGCCCCAGGGAATCTTACTGACTTTATTTAGCAGGGTGGTTGTAAAGCGGCCATATCCACTGTAGTCCAGGGGATATTCTGACCAGTCAACTGCTTCGCCGCTAAAATAGCGCTTGAAGTCCTCTGCCAGATCAGGCCAGGGTAGTTTTGCCGTCTCAACTTTTTCCGCCAACAATCGTCCGGGAAATAGTACTTCATAGATGCCGGTTTCGTTAAATGTAATTATAAATTCGCCTTTAGAAGTATCTATAGTATCACAAAATAATTTTATATCGCTCATATTCAGCCCTGTCACCTTTCTAATAAGCCCTATCTAATCTTCCATATTCTTTTGTGGTAGCTTACTGAAGAGAACTGCACTTTATTCCCGCTTCATTTTCTTTAGCAGGCTGCGCAATTACAGCTAGAGAAAATGCGTTATATAGCTACAGCTGACTGTATCCTGTTTTCGAAAACAGCCAGCTCCCGGTAACCGGCTGATCTTAACAAATCAATTGCTTCGGGGAAAAAACGGCCTACCTGTTCGGGACTGTGTGCATCAGAGCCCAGGCATAAAGGTATTCCGGCAGCACAGGCAAGTTCAAGCAGTCGCCGGTCCGGGTAGAAATCACCTACCGGGGCATCCCTTCCGGCTGTATTTAGTTCAAAACAGGTACCGGTTTCTTTAAGGATTTTTACAATTTCCTGCCAGTGCTGTTCAAGCCCATTTTCAGGACGGTAGCCAAACTTTTTAACAACATCAATATGTCCTACCAGATCAAAGAGGTTGCTTCGGCAAAGTTTGCCCAACAGGTCAAAATATTTCCGATAAATTTCATCGATGTTTCGTTCTTTATAAGTATCAGCATAAACCGGGTGTGTAAAATCCCAGTCTCCCAGGAAATGAATAGACCCAATCACATAATCAAAATTATATTTTTCCAGTAATGCCTTTACTTTATCTTCGGTTCCCGGTATATAATCAATTTCGATGCCCAGCTTAATTTTCACATCAGCAGAGTTTTTTTTCAAGTCATTAATGTCCCTGATATAAAGATCTAACTCTTCAGGTTCCATGGTTACCTGGTTGCGAGGTGTATAGCCCAGCAAACCGAGGGGAAAATGATCGGAAAAGCCTATCTCCGTCAATCCCTTACGCTCTGCTTCGGCCAGGTATTCCTGAGGGGTTCCCTGCGCATGACAACAGCGGGGAGTATGAAGGTGATAATCAATCATCTAACTGCTCCTGGTTACTGAAACCGGAAAGAGAATTATAGAAGCAGGAATAACGTCCGGTGTGACAGGCTAATCCCGGACCTAGAGGTATAACCTTTACCAGCAACGTATCGGCATCACAGTCGGCATAAATCGCCTTAACCTCAAAAATGTTGCCCGAGGTTTCCCCTTTTACCCAGTATTCCTGGCGGCTTCGGCTCCAAAAACAAACTTTACCTTCTTTAAGAGTCCTTTTTACGGCCTCTTCATTCATATAGCCGACCATTAGCACTGCATCAGTCCGGACATCCTGTATTACTGCCGGAAGCAGGCCATTCTGATCATACTTGAGTTGATTTGTTTCAAGAGGTTGAAACTCCTCACCATTGTTTGTATCTCCCATCTTTGTCCTCCTGTCGCTTATTTAAAGACTGCCATGGCATCAGGCAGGGTTAACTGGTTTGAATAAAGGGCCTTGCCGATTATTACTCCTGTAACCCTGTTTGCGTATGGTTTTATAGACTCCAGATCATCTAGCGAGGAAATCCCGCCTGACATAATTACCTGCAGCGAAGTTTTTTCCAGCAGCACTTCAAGCCCTTTTAAATCAGGCCCCTGCATAGTTCCGTCTTTCTGGATATCGGTATAAATTATTTCTTTTACTCCCCACTCCTCGATACGAACAGCCAGGTCAACTGCCTTAATCGCGGAAGCTTCAGTCCAACCTTTAACAGCGGCAATCCCATCCCGGGCATCTATACCAACCAGGATCCTATCACTAAAATCTTCAACCAGCTGACTGGCAAGCTCGGGATTTTCAATGGCAATAGTCCCTAAAATTATCCTTGAAACCCCGGCAGACATGGCTTTTTCAACCGCTTCCCTGGACCGTATACCCCCGCCCAACTGCAGCGGTATATGGACCTGTTCACCAATACTGCATATTACCTGGGCGTTTTTTGAGTGACCGGTAAAGGCTCCATCAAGATCTACCAGGTGCAGCATTTTAGCACCAAGCTGTTCCCATTGCAGGGCAATATCAACAGGGTTGTTGCCGTAAACTGTCTCCCTTTCCGGATCCCCCTGATAAAGGCGGACACAGCGGCCCCGGTGTAAATCGATTGCAGGTATAACCAGCAATTCTTTCACCTCATTCCAGATTGCCTTTGGTTGAAAGCACTTCATCAAATCCTTCAATTTTAGACGAAGCCTCATTCAGGGATCTGCCAGCTGCCTTAAAAGATGCTTCGATAATGTGGTGCTTATTCATGCCGTGGTTCATCATCAAGTGAAGATTAAACCGGCCTTCATTAACGAAGGCCTGCCAGAACTCCCTGAAAAGCTCTGTATCCATCGTCCCAACCAGGCCTGCAGGCAAAGAAAAATCATAGTGCAGGTACGGCCGACCGGAAAGGTCAGTTACTGCCGTCACCAGGGCTTCATCCATCGGAACTATACTATAGCCATATCGTTTAATGCCCTTTTTGTCTCCTAAAGCTTGCTGCCAGGCACGACCAAGGCAAATACCGACATCTTCAACCAGGTGGTGCCCGTCTACCTCCAGGTCCCCCTTTGCCTTCAGGTTAAGATCAAAAAAACCATGCCGGCACATGAGGTTAAGCATATGATCGAAAAAGGGCAGCCCCGTTTCAATCACAGCTTTGCCGCTGCCGTCCAGATTTATTTCAAGTGCAACTTCAGTTTCCGCTGTACTGCGATTAATTTTTGCTTTTCTGCTCATCTTCCTGCCTCCTTAGCAATACAGCCCTGGCATGAGCTTCAAGCCCTTCGGCCCTGGCCAGTACAGCTATCTGATCTGCAGACTGCTGCAGGGCAGATGCTGAATAACTGATAACATGGGACCTTTTCAAAAAGTCGTTTACACCCAATGGAGAAGCATAACGGGCTGCCGCACCGGTGGGTAGAACATGGTTTGATCCTGCCCAGTAATCCCCGACAGATTCAGGGGTATACTGCCCAATAAATATTGCCCCGGCACTTTTAATATAATCAAGGTAACGCCAGGCACCATCAAGGTGTAGTTCAAGGTGTTCCGGGGAAAGCTGATTTACGGCCGGCCAGGCATGATCAAGATCGGGTATGAGAATAACCGCTCCCTGTTTTTTCAGAGATTGAATGGCAACCTCTTTTCGGGGCAGTGTTTCAAGCTGTTCTTCAAGGTTTTCAATAACACTCCGGGCTAACATTTCTGAAGGTGTTATTAAAATTGACCGGGAAAGCGGGTCATGCTCGGCCTGCGATAAGAGGTCGGCAGCAATGTAGGCCGGCTTAGCAGCTTCATCTGCCACTATGACAATCTCACTGGGACCGGCCAGCATATCAATGCCAACCTGCCCGTAAACTTCCCGTTTAGCAAGCGTCACAAAGATATTACCTGGCCCGACAATTTTTTGCACTGCCGGTATTGACTCAGTTCCGTAAGCCATCGCCGCCACGGCCTGTGCCCCTCCCACCTTGTATACAGCCGTTGCCCCGGCTTCACGGGCTGCCGCAAGGGTTAAGCTGTTAACGGCACCACTGCTATCAGGAGGGGTGCAAAGATAAATTTCCGAAACCCCGGCCACACGAGCCGGAATTACTGTCATCAGGACTGACGAGGGGTAGGCAGCCGTTCCGCCTGGAATGTATGCTCCTGCCCTTTGCAGCGCCATGGTGCGCTGACCTGCCACCCAACCCGGCCCGCTTTCCCACCAGTTATTTTCCAACTGGTGACGGTGAAATCGTTCAATGTTATTCATTGCCTGCCTGACAGCTTCCATCAGAAAAGGATCTACACTTTCAGCTGCCTGAATCAGCTCTTCCTCACTGACCCTGAGCTGCTTGACCCTGGCCTGATCAAATTTTTCCGTATAATCAAAAAGTGCAGTATCACCATTCTGCCTGACATTTTCTATTATTTTTAGAACTTCAGAGCGTTCGGCTGAATAGGCATCCAGGGAAACAGCG
>PXBM01000019.1 GCA_003566935.1 Syntrophomonadaceae bacterium
ACCCGCTGCAGGTAATAGGCGGGGTCAAAACAATCTTCAAGCTTTTTCTCGCCAAGGTTTTTAAGAACAAGTTCTTCTCCGGCCAGGGTATCTTTTAGCGTCCGGCCGCCTTCCCATGCTTCCATGGCGCAGCGCTGGACCAGGTCATAAGCTTCTTCCCGGGACATACCGCTTTCAACCAGCTCCAGTAGCACCCGCTGGGAATAGATCAACCCTCCGGTCAGCTCCAGGTTACGTTCTAGCTTTTCCGGGTAAATCCTAAGCTCGCCGATCACCCTGATCATCTGCTGCAGCATGTGATCGCAGGTTATAGTGCTATCGGGTAATATTACCCGCTCTACCGAAGAATGGGAGATATCGCGTTCGTGCCAGAGAGCTACATTTTCCAGGGCAGTGCCGGCATAGCCGCGCAGCAGGCGGGCCAGGCCGCAAACTTTTTCACAGGTTACCGGGTTGCGCTTGTGGGGCATGGCCGAGGAACCTTTTTGACCGCTGTAGAATGGTTCTTCCAGTTCCCTGGTCTCAGTACGCTGCAGGTTGCGCACCTCCAAAGCCATTTTTTCCAGGGTAGCCCCGATGATGGCCAGGGTTCCAACATACTCGGCGTGCCGGTCTCGCTGTAAGACCTGGGTTGAAACCGGGGCCGGCTCAAGACCCAATTTCTTGCAGACATACTCTTCAATAAAAGGATCGATATGGGCAAAGTTCCCGACGGCGCCGGAGATCTTGCCGACCCGCACAGCCTCTGTCGCCTTTTCTAAACGTTCCCGGTCGCGGCGCACCTCGCCCAGCCAGAGAGCAAATTTTAAGCCCAGGCTGGTCGGCTCGGCATGCACCCCGTGAGTCCGGCCCACAGCAGGAGTTTCCTTGTAGCGCCGGGCCTGTTCAATCAAAACTTTTTCCAGCTCCTGCAGACCTTCGCTGATCAGGCCGGCAGCTTCAACCAGCATAACCGATAGGGCAGTATCGACAATATCGTAAGAAGTAAGACCGTAATGGAAAAAACGGCTCTCTTCACCGAGCGATTCAGCTACGCAGCGGGTGAAAGCAACCACATCATGCCTTGTTTCTTTCTCCAGCTCTTCAATTCTCTGCACATCAAAGGAAGCGTTTTCGAAAATAAGGCGGGCTGCTTCCTGCGGGATAACGCCCATCTCGGCCCAGGCTGAGGCAGCCATGATTTCAACTTCCAAAAATTTTTGATAGCGGTTTTCCAGGCTCCAGATCTGACCCATCCGGGGACGGGTGTAACGTTCTATCAATTTTTATCACCTGCATCGCGATTGCACTGTGCTTCATCCTCCCGCAGGGCACAATCTTTTTCTTCAACTTTTGCCGCCAGTGACTGGCGATAATTGTTCAGCTTCTCGCGCAGGCTCTCATCTTTCAGGGCCAGCATTTGCACGGCCAACAACCCCGCGTTATATGCTCCATTAACGGCTACCGTTGCCACCGGAATGCCCTGTGGCATCTGCACTATTGAGTAGAGAGAATCTACTCCGCGCAGCGGTTCTATTGCTACCGGGATACCAATTACCGGTAGCAGGGTCATTGAAGCAATCACCCCGGGCAGGTGGGCCGCTCCTCCGGCTCCCGCTATAATAACTTTCAAGCCTGCTTCCTCTGCGCCCCGGGCATAACGGGCTGTTTTCTCCGGGTGGCGGTGGGCGCTTGAAATAACCATTTCCCAGCCAACCCCAAAATGATCAAGAGCTTCTGCCGCTTTACGCATAATCGGCAGGTCAGAATCACTGCCCATCACAATACCAACTTTAACATCAGGCATATTATCAACTCCAAAAATATAGTTACTGCCGGTACCAATTGGCAGCAGGCGACCACGGAAACCATGATCTGGTGCCGCCTGCTTTAACCAACCAACCTTCGGCCTGTTTAAATTTACTACATAATCCCCCGCAGGCTGGAAATTCTTTTTCACAAAAGATTAACGGCCGATCATGAGGCGGGTTGCTGCCAATCAGTCTCAAGTCACCTCTAAAACTTCAGCATTTTAGGATGCTTAATTTTAGTCTTAATAATCGACAAAAACAAATACTGTCAATAATACTAAAACTATAGTTCAAATACTCTCCCGGTTTACCAGAAGAAGTGAATCAGCGATACCAGGGCCAGCAGGTAAAGTATCCAGTGCACCTCTCTAAACCGGCCGGCAAAGACTTTAACCAGCGGAAAAGCGATGAAGCCGAATGCAATACCGTCGGCGATACTATATGCCAGCGGCATAAAGATAATGGTTAAAAATGCCGGGAAAGCTTCGGTGAAATCTTCAAAGTCAACTTTCATAATCGAGGCCATCATCATGACACCGACAATAACCAGGGCCGGTGCGGTGGCCTGGGGTGGAACCAGTCCGGCCAGCGGAGCTAAAAATAAAGCCAGCAGGAAAAGGATTCCCACTACAACCGAGGTAAACCCGGTCCGTCCGCCTTCAGAAATACCGGCGGTAGATTCGATATATGTGGTGACAGTACTTGTTCCCAGCAGGGCACCGCCCATGGTTCCGATTGCGTCGGCAAACATGGCCTTGTTGACCTTGGGCAGGCGGCCATCTTTATCAAGATAACCGGCACGGGCTCCTGTGCCGAGCAAAGTGCCCATGGTATCAAAAACATCAACAAAAACAAAAGAAAATATCACGAAGATCGGAATGGAAAATGTTGCTGCAAAATCAAGCTGGAACAGAATTGGTGAAAGTGAAGCGGGCGGGCCGAAAACATCGCCCAGACCGGTCGGGAAAGGCTGAAAATCCATGATAAAGCTGACTATAGTGGTCAGCAAAATACCGATCAGGATCGCTCCCTTGACCTTGCGGGCCATAAGGATCGCTATAATTAAGAGGCCGATCAGGGTCAGCAGCGGTCCGGGTGCAGTTAGATCGCCTAAGGTAACCTGGGTTGCTTCATAACCGACAATAATGCCCCCGTTTTGCAGTCCAATAAAGGCAATAAACAGGCCGATCCCTGCTGCCACGGCATTCTTGAGGCTGGCAGGAACGGCAGCATCAAAATGAGAGACCAGGCCGGTTACCGAAAGAATCAGGAATACCACCCCGGAAATGAAAACAGCACCGAGGGCTGCCTGCCATCCAAACTCGGCGGCTACGACAAAGGCAAAAAAAGCATTTAAGCCCATACCGCTGGCCAGGGCAAAGGGGTAATTGGTCAGCAGGCCCATCAAAATCGTAGTCAATGCGGCTGCGATAATTGTCGCCGTCATAACAGCACCGAAATCCATTCCGGCCGCGCTCAAGATATCCGGATTAACGAATATAATATAAGCCATGGTCATAAAAGTGGTAGCACCGGCTATAATCTCGGTTTTATAATTAGTCTTGTGTTCATCAAACTTAAAAAACTTATCCATTATCTTCCTCCTTGGACAATATGATTGCTTTAGACTTATTTAGTGCTGGTAAAGAAATAAATGGTTGTTGCGAAAAGAATTACTATTTGCAGTTTTCACATCACCTCCAGAGATAATAGAAAAAGCCCGGACAGATAGGCATCGAGCGAAACCTACCCGCCTGGGCTTTTATCCCTCCGGTGTGGCGCCCCATAAAGCAGAACCTGACTAACAGGCGCCTGTGCCACTCGGACCAGCCCGGCAAAAACAAATCACCTTACCTGAACATCAGATAAACCGCTGCCGGCGGAACCCTAGGCACACTTTCCCTCGTTAAAATAGTATTTTTAACGATTAAATATGTAATTTTCTCCCTGAAGTAAATTAGAATCAGCCCTGCGGTTATATGTGACAATCGGAGTATTGCCCGTTTTGTCACGTTTTTATATCTTCAAAATTTAATTTTCGCCATCCGTAGAAAAGAATCCTTCAAAGTAAAAAATAAATTTATATAAGTAGAAAATGTGCTTGACAGCCCAGAGAAGCTGTGCTAATGTCTTTAAACAAAGAAGATAAATGACCGATGAAGGGAACTAGTAGCCTGGATTGGGTCGGCCCCAGAGAGCCGGATGGAAGAAATTATTTTCCAAAGCTGAAATTCCGGCGCCGACACACCTGGTGAATGGGTCTCCGAGGTACCGGCTGAAAGCGCGGACAGCGCGAGTAGACCCGGTCGGAACTTTCACCGTTAAAAGAAAGCAGGTCTGGGAAGCAATCATTAACTTTCCGCATCTGATAAAGTGATCTGCACTACAAGTGCAGGTAACCAGGGTGGTACCGCGAACAACTCTCGTCCCCGGACGGGAGTTTTTTATATGCAATTGTTTGTTATGACTACTTATATTTTAAAGGAGGAAGAAGAAAATGAGTGAACGCAAGATTATTTTATCCGAAAAGGACATGCCTCGCCAGTGGTACAACATCCAGGCAGATATGCCTAACCCGGCCCAACCTCCCCTTAATCCGGGCACCAAGCAGCCGGCCGGCCCTGACGATTTAAGCGCCATTTTCCCGATGCCGCTGATCGAACAGGAGATGTCAACAGAAAGGTTCATTGATATCCCGGAAGAGGTTTTAGAAATCTACACCACCTGGAGACCAAGCCCCCTTTTCCGCGCTTACAACCTGGAAAAAACCCTCGGCACTCCGGCCAAGATCTATTACAAACATGAAGGAGTCAGCCCGGCCGGCAGTCATAAACCGAACACCGCCATTGCCCAGGCCTACTATAACAAACAGGCCGGGGTTAAACGACTTTCCACCGAAACCGGAGCCGGGCAGTGGGGTTCTTCCCTGGCCCTGGCCTGCAGCTATTTCGGCATGGAATGCACAGTTTACATGGTCAAGATCAGCTACCACCAAAAACCTTACCGCCGTTCAATGATGGAAGTCTGGGGCGCAAATGTATTTGCCAGCCCTACTGATATGACCCAGTCGGGACGCGATGTGCTGGCAGCATACCCCGATTCAAATGGCAGCCTAGGGATTGCCATCAGCGAAGCAGTTGAAGATGCTGCCGGTAAAAAAGATACAAACTATTCCCTGGGCAGCGTGCTGAACCATGTTATGCTTCACCAGACCATCATCGGCCAGGAATCAAAGAAGCAGCTTGAAATGGTCGGTGAATACCCCGACTTCGTGATCGGCTGCTGCGGTGGCGGCAGCAACTTCGCCGGAATCAGCTTCCCCTTCATCCACGATAAAATTCGGGATGACAAGCAAGTTCGCTGTATTGGGGTGGAACCGGCAGCCTGCCCGACCCTGACCAAGGGTAAAATGACTTACGATTTTGGTGACTCAGCCGGCCTGACCCCGCTATTGATGATGTACACCCTGGGCCACAACTTCATGCCTCCCGGTATCCATGCCGGCGGGCTGCGCTACCACGGACAATCGCCGCTGGTCAGCCAGCTAACTAAAGACGGCCTGATCGAAGCCCGCGCAGTAGCCCAGGAAGGCGCCTTTGAAGCAGCCCTGACCTTCGCCCGAAGCGAAGGCATCATCCCTGCTCCTGAAACATCACACGCCATCCGCAGCACCATCGATATCGCCCTGGAGTGTAAAGAATCAGGAGAAGAAAAAACGATCCTCTTTAATTTAAGCGGCCACG
>PXBM01000230.1 GCA_003566935.1 Syntrophomonadaceae bacterium
GGAAAAGGTGAAAGCAGGTTGCTGGCTGTTCTAATGGGCAGTACTGCGGCGATATCTGCTTTCGTTATCAATGTCGGGGTTGTCGCCATGTTTTTACCAGCCACCCTGGATATTGCCCGGCGGACCGGGCGTCCGGCATCGAGGCTTCTAATGCCAATGGTTTTCGGTACTACCATCGGCGGGATGACTGTTTTGATTGGAACTTCATCAAACCTGGTGGTTGTCGATTTTTTACGTGAAGCCGGGGTGAGACCGCCTGGCTTATTTGACTTTACAATCATAGGAGTTTCTATTCTAATTGTAGCTATAATTTATATGCTAATCCTGGGACATCGCCTTCTTCCTGAAAGAAAGAGCCCTTCAGTTGATAATATTCAGCCCAACAAAGATTTCAGGCAGCACTACGAACTAAAAGAACGCATTGCTAAAATTACCATCCCGGAAAACAGCCCACTGGTCGGCAAAACCTTTAATGAAAGCCGTTTTGGCCGGGCGCTCGGCCTCAATGTTTTAAGTGTAATCCGTGATGAAGGGGTTCGCCATATTCCCGGGCCGGACCTGCAATTGCAGGCCGGGGACAGCTTGCTGGTTCTCGGTAGGCTTGACGCCATAGATCAGATTTCCGGAAAACCTGTGGTTATGCTTCCTGATGATTCTCCGGAGCCAACCTGTCTCACTTCAGAGCATATCGGCTTGGTTGAGCTTAAGGTCAATGAAGAATCGATATTCAAGAATAAAACGCTGGTAGACCTGGATGCCAGGCAAAAATTGGGCGTAACCTTGCTGGCTTACAGGCGGGGTGAAAAGGTTAAACGAACCAATTTAGGCGAAATAGTATTTGAGCCTGGTGATCACCTCTTATTAAGGGGGCCGGTTGAGTCCCTCAAGAAATTAGGCGAACATGAAGAGCTTATCTTTTTGCAGGACTGTGACGCGGCCGGTTACGATTTGGATGAAAGACTGCTATATGTAAGGATACCGGAAGGGTCATCGCTTGCAGGTACCTCAATCCGGGATATGGGACTGGCAAAAAGTTACGGGATATCGGTTCTTAATATTATCAGAAATGGTGAAGAATACTTTATGCCAGACCCAGCTACAGCCTTGAAAGAAAATGACCTGCTCGTGGTCGAAGGACGCACAGGCGATATAGATGTCTTAATAGGACACCAGTCGCTGCTGGTTGAGCGCAATCCGGATATAGATTTGCGCCAGCTTGAAACAGATACACTTTCAGTGGTTGAAGTGATGCTCTCTCCACATACAACCCTGACCGGAAAAACTCTTCGCCAGCTTAATTTCCGCGAAAAATACGGAGTTTCGGTCCTGGCGATCTGGCGGGGAGATCGGGCCTACCGGACAAACCTGAATGATATAACCCTTGAATTCGGTGATGCCCTGTTGTGTTACGGAACCAGTGAGCGCTTTGAAATGCTCGGCAGGGAAAAAGATTTTGTTGTTTTAAACCTTGATTACCAGGAGAAATACTTGTATAAAAAAGCGCCGCTGGCCGGAATGATTATGCTGGGGGTTTTGGCCGTAACCCTGCTGAACCTGCTGCCGATTTATATAGCGGCAATTGCTGGCTCAGTGCTTATGATTATATCTCGCTGCCTGACGGTTGAGGAAGCTTACCGGGCCATAGAATGGAAGGCGGTATTCCTGATAGCAGCCATGCTGCCCCTGGGGTTAGCTATGCAGAGCACCGGTGCGGCATCTATGATCGCCGGTATAGTGATCGATGCTGTCGGCTCACTTGGTCCTACGGCAATCCTGGCCGGGTTAATGATTATAACCCTTATCCTTAACCAGTTTATCCCCAGCCCTGTTAATGCAGTGGTTATGGCACCCATCGCTATCGCTTCAGCTGTTAACCTGGGCATTTCACCCTATCCTTTTATTATGGGAATAGTCTATTCCGTAGCCTCCAGCTTTATGACCCCTGTATCTCATCCGGTCAATGTCCTGATCATGAGCCCCGGTGGATATCGTTTTAGCGATTATATGAAAAATGGGCTGCCCTTGACCCTGATTGTACTGGTGGTCAGCTTGCTGTTACTGCCGGTTTTATTCCCTTATTAGCCGGTAAAAAAATATTCAAAGGACAATTGAAAGTTACAGGTCTAATCTTTGCATAAAACGGCTAAAGGTTATAAAATGAATACGATAAAGATATCAGAAAATCACTATCAGGTAATTAAGTGATTTCGGGAGATGAATTGCTATGAAACTGCTAACGTTTAAAAGGCAGGTGCTGGTTTCTTTTCTGATAATATTTCTTCTTACTATGCTGCTAATTACTGCAGCGGGATGTGATCCTGAAACGGACGTGATTGGTGACATTGTGGATGAAGAGTTAAACGATCTTGATCCTGATGATGTGGAAGAAGCTGATCCTGAAGAGCCTGACCTATTGGAGCCGGAAGAGCCGACAGATGAAATAACAGGCACGCCTCCAACTTATTACTGGCCCTGGCTGAGCCATGCCATCTTGGATTTATCCAGCGGCGAGGTTATCCCGGGTCCTGATATTATTATGTCAGATCCGGGTTTCATGGCAGAATTCACTGAAGATTACAGTTACGAAGGTCAGCTGTTCTGGGTTGTTGAGGACTCAAATGTTTTTGCCCTAGGATGGGTGCACCTCTCTTTCAGTGTTGATTTTTTTGATGATAGTGATGTTGCCAGGGAGCTTAATTTTGAATTCAGAATTGAGGATATTGAACCGACAGAAGATGCAGAAGATGCTGAGCCTGTAGAAGAAGCGGGGCTTCAGGAACATCAGGTTGACTACTTGAAAATTGTTGACGGATTTGCAGTTGAAATAAATAGCGTAACCTTTGGCAGGGGTCAGGAAAGCAGCATTAGCGCTGAAGCGGTCGATTTTGTGGCCCTTGAAATAATAATGTATGTAGAAGCTAATAATGAATAAGGAGTTGTCTGAAGTTGAGTGCGATTGAAGAACAGTCTATTAACACTATCCGTTTTCTGGCAGTAGATGCTGTAGAAAAAGCAAGTTCTGGTCACCCGGGCTTGCCCATGGGTGGAGCGGCGATGGCTTACGCTCTCTGGAGACATTTTTTAAAGCATGATCCTTCCACGCCCGACTGGCCGGATCGCGACAGGTTCGTTTTATCGGCCGGCCATGGTTCCATGCTTCTATATTCCCTGCTTCATCTTTTTGGCTATGACCTTTCAATGGAAGAGATTAAAAATTTTCGACAGTGGGGCAGCAAAACTGCCGGGCATCCTGAGTACCGCCATGCCCCGGGTGTTGAAACTACTACCGGTCCCCTGGGCCAGGGCTTTGGCAATGCAGTCGGTATGGCCATTGCCGAAAGGCGCCTGGCAGCCGAATTCAACCGGGAAGGTTATCCCCTGGTCGACCACTATACATATGTCTATGCTGGTGATGGCTGCATGATGGAAGGGATAACTTCAGAAGCCGCCTCCCTGGCCGGACATTTGAAACTGGGCAGGCTGATCTGTTTATATGATGACAATGACATTACTATTGACGGCAGAACTGATATTGCCTTTACCGAAGATACAGGCAAAAGGTTTGAAGCTTACGGCTGGCAGGTAATGAAAGTAGAAGAGGGCAATCGGATTGAGCTGATCAGTGAAGCTATAACGGAAGCGAAAGAAGAGGAAAACCGGCCCACTTTAATCATGGTAAAAACAAAAATTGGTTACGGTTCTCCCAACAAGCAGGGCACTGCCGATGCACACGGTGCACCCCTTGGCGAAGAAGAAGTTATAAAGACGAAAAGGCAGCTGGGCTGGCCTGAAGATAAAGAGTTTTATGTTCCCGATTCGGTAAGTGCGCACTTTGCCCGGCTAAAAGAAAAAAGCATGGCTCAAAAAGAAGAGTGGGATGTTTTGTTTAAGGATTATCGCCGAGAGTACCCCGAGATGGCTGAACAGTGGGACAGATGGTTTAGTGGTCAGATTCCCGATCAACTGGCGGAAGATCCGCGTCTTCTGCAATTTGAAGATAAGCCCCTGGCTACCAGGGCAGCATCGGGCCAGGTTATGCAGGTATTGGCTGAGTATTTGCCCAATATGATTGGCGGATCGGCGGACTTAAATGCTTCAACGAAAACCCGACTGAAAGCTTTTGGTGATTTTCAGGCCGACAACCGCTCAGGCAGCAATATCCACTTTGGTGTTCGGGAGCATGCCATGGGAGCTGTTCTTTCAGGGCTTTGCCTGCACGGCGGCCTGCGGCCCTTTGGTTCGACTTTCCTAGTTTTCTTTGATTACATGAAACCTGCTGTCAGGCTTGCGGCAATGATGCAGATGCCGGTAACATATGTTTATACCCATGATAGTGTTGCTGTTGGAGAAGATGGCCCAACTCACCAGCCTATTGAACATCTTTCCAACCTGCGCTCCATTCCCCACCTGCATGTTTTAAGGCCGGCGGACGGGATCGAAACAGCTGCCGCCTGGCTGCATATTCTTCAGCGCCGCTGCGGTCCTTCAGCGCTGATTCTTTCCAGGCAGAAGCTTCCCCAGCTGCCGAACAGTGGTAAGGGTGCCCTTAAAGGTGGCTATGTAATCAGTCATGAAGATGGTGACAAGCCAGAGTTGATTATCATCGCCAGCGGCTCAGAAGTTGCCCCGGCCATAGAAGCTCAGAATAAGTTGCAACAGGAAGGCCGGTCAGTCAGGGTTGTCAGCATGATTTGCCGTGAACTGTTCCAGGCCCAGGAGGAAAGTTACCGGGAAGAAGTTCTCCCGGCAGCAGTAAAAAAAAGGCTGGTAGTTGAAGCTGCCGTGCCAATGGGTTGGGAGGATATTGCCGGCCCGGAAGGGTCGGTAATAGGACTTGATGATTTTGGCGCCTCGGCTCCCGGAGATGTAGTCTTGGAAAAACGGGGTATTTGTGCGGAAAATATTTATAAACAGGCGCTGGAGTTGTAAAAGCGTCGGGAGGTTATACTCGATTAATATTTACATAAATAAAGGTTTAATATATTTTTTGATGCTTATTTTCCTTGTAGGTGTAGCGGCAGGCTGTGCGGTTATGCAGGATGAAGAACCTGAAGAACAGGTCATTGACGATCCCTTTGAAGAGCAGGAAGAAGAGCCTGAAGATCTACAGGAGCTGCCCTCTCCCTGCGAAGCAGAGGACGCTGCTGATGAGCGGGAAGAAACTGAACCTGAACCCGTTGAACAAAATGATGGAGAAGAAGGTGTCTTGGATGAACAGTATGAATCAGGCGATTATAAAGTAATTGCCAATGGTGATTACCTCCTGGCCCTGGTGACCAAGGAAACCACTTTGAAAAGCAGCTACAGCCCTGGCGACCTCAGGCAGATTCCTTCACATATGAACCCCTCTTATGAAATGTACCTGCGCAGCGAGGCCTTAGAACACCTGGAGAAGCTTTATCAGGCGGCAGCGGAAGATGGGATTACCCTGGGCATTCGCTCTGCCTACCGCAGTTACAGCACCCAGAAGGGGCTGTTCAGTGACTATGTCAGCCGCCACGGTGAGGAAGA
>PXBM01000055.1 GCA_003566935.1 Syntrophomonadaceae bacterium
CCATTACCCGGACCCTTTTTGTCGGTCTGGCCATGATCGAGTCTACGGCCATTTACTGTTTCGTAGTATCAATGATCTTAATCTTTGCCAACCCATTCTGGACCCATTTTCTTTAGGAGATTACTATGATTATAGACTGGTATAATGTCATATTTCAGATTATAAACTTCCTGGTGCTGGTCTTTTTGCTGCGCCGTTTCCTCTACGGCCCGATTATCCGGGCGATGGACGAGCGTGAGCAAAAAATAATAGAGCGTGAAGAAAAAGCAGCCAGCGAAAGAGAAAAAGCCGAAAAAGAAGCTCAGCAGTACAGGGAGCAAAAGGAAGAATTGGAGCAGAAGGAAGACGATATCATCGAAGAAGCGCGTGAAAAGGCGGAAAAGGAAAAGCACGAACTTGTCAATGAAGCCCGCGAAGAGGTGGAAGAAACCAGGCGCCGCTGGGAAGAAGCTTTTGAACGTGAAAAAGAAACCTTTATTGTTGAGCTGCGCCGCCGTATCGGGCAGCAGGCCTGCTCTATCGCCCGCCGCTGCTTGGAAGACCTGGCCGACTCCCGCTTAGAAGAGCTGACCTGGGACTTGTTCCTGGAAAAAATCAAAGCGCTGCCCGAAGAAGAAATTTCCGAACTTACGGGTGCCATTGCCTCGGACAACGGAAAAGTTATTCTGCAAAGCGCTTTTGAGCCATCTGAAGAAAAGGCGAATGAGCTGCAGCAGGTTTTACAGAACTTGCAGGATGCTTCAGATAAGAAATTCGATAAGAAATCCGGCAAGGAATCCGATCAGAAATCCGGTCAGAAAGTTAAGCTGGAACTGAAAACCGACCAGGACCTGATCTGCGGCTTGGAGCTCTCTGCCGGCGGTTACCGCGTGGCCTGGAGCATGGATAGCTATCTTGACGATGTGGAAGCAGAAATATTAAAGGATCTTGAACAGGAGATGCCCAGTGCAGCGGACGGGGAGGTGCTTGACAGTGACGAAGGGGAAGACTGAAGGCGGCTCCCTGCTTGATTCCCTGCGCGGCGCTGTTGATAGCAGCGACCGGGCAGTTGAAAGGGCCCTTGACCAGGTCGAAAAGGATCCGAAAATAGAAGAAAGCGGCACGGTTTCCTCTATCGGTAACGGCATTGCCCGGGTTTTAGGGTTAGCCGGGGTGCAGGCTGATGAACTGGTTGAATTTTCCGGTGGAGTAACCGGGATTGCCTTTAACCTGGATCGTTATGAAGTGGGCGTTATCCTGCTTGGCGGTTCAGAGAAGATTACCTCCGGCAGCCGGGTGCGCCGGACCGGCCGGGTAGTCGATATTCCTGTCGGTGATGACCTCCTTGGCCGGGTTATCGATGCTGCGGCAGAACCGCTTGATAACCGTGGTCCCGTCAGCTATAAAGAAAGGCGCCCCGTAGAGCGGGAAGCACCGCCGATTATGGCCCGTTCCCCCGTAACCGAGCCCCTGCAGACAGGTCTTAAAGTTGTTGATGCCCTGATCCCGGTCGGCCGGGGACAGCGCGAGCTGATCTTAGGCGATCGCCAGATCGGTAAAACGGCCATTGCTTTAGATACAATAATTAACCAGGGAGATAAAAATGTTCTCTGCGTTTACTGCGCGATCGGACAGCAGGGTGCTGATACGGCCAAATTTATCGGTCAGCTGCGTGAATACGGGGCCATGGAATATACCACAATAGTAGTCGCTTCCGGCGACGGCCCGCCGGGCCTGCGCTTTATTGCCCCTTACGCCGCCACCACCATTGCCGAATATTTCATGGAACAGGGTAACGATGTTCTGATCGTTTACGATGATTTAACCCTGCATGCCCGCGCCTACCGCGAACTTTCCCTGCTGCTAGAAAGGCCGCCCGGCCGCGAAGCATATCCGGGCGATATCTTTTACCTGCACTCACGCCTTTTAGAGCGGTCAACCCACCTGCGTGAAGAATACGGTGGTGGTTCATTGACAGCCCTGCCGATTATTGAAACCCAGGCCCAGAATATTTCGGCCTATATCCCGACCAACCTGATCTCGATTACCGACGGGCAGATTTACCTTTCTCCCGACCTCTTTCAGCTCAACCACCTACCCGCCGTTGATGTTGGCAAGTCGGTCTCCAGGGTCGGGGGCAAAACCCAGCTGCCGGCTTACCGCAGCGTAACCGGTGACCTGCGCCTATCTTATGCCCAGTTCGAAGAGCTGGAAATGTTTGCTCGCTTCGGCACCCGCCTGGATGAAAAAACCCGGGCCACCATCGAGCGCGGCCGCCGCGTGCGAAAAGTTTTAAACCAGCCTGAGCTGCAGCCTCTGACCATACCCAAACAGATCGCCGTCCTCTTAGCCGTCACCGAAGGACTTTTTGACGACCTGGACGTGGAAGCAATCCCGGAAGCAGAAGAGAAAGTACGCAAAGCCGTAACAGAGAACTTAACTGATATTAGTAAGAGGATCGAGGACGGAGAAGAGCTGTCGGAAGAAGATAAAGAAAAAATCATAGAAACTGCCCGCGAAGCACTGTAATCACTCAAGTACACAGGGACGGAGGTTTTGTACTTAAATAATGAGCACCCTGGAAGCCCTGCAAAAACAAATATCCAGCGGAGAAGATCTTTCCTCCATTGTCAGGACCATGAAGGCCCTGGCGGCAACCAGCGTGCGCCAGTACGAGAGGGCAGCCGAATCACTTGATGACTACTACCATACAATTGAACTGGGGCTTTCGGTTGCCCTGTCCCAGCAATTGCAGCAGGAGACAAAGGCGAAGTCCGCTAATGAAAAGCCTGCTTTATTAATCATTTTCGGCTCCGACCACGGGCTGGCCGGACGTTTTAACGAACAGATTGTTTCGTATGCACTGGAAGAATTTTGGCAAGAAAACGAAGATACCCCCCGGACTCTGCCACAGGGTAACAATTTCCTGGCGGTAGGCGAACAGGTTATTACCAGGATCAGCGCCGCAGGTATCACCCCGGCTGAGATTTACCATATGCCCAGTTCGATCAGCGCAATTACTCCTTTTACCCAGCAGCTTTTAGAAGAGATTGAAAGGTGGCGCAACCTGGAAAATGTCGAGAACGTAATGCTCTTCTATAACCGGCCAGGAACTGGCGGGTTTAATCCCAGGGCTGAAACGCTATTGCCCGTTAATTTACTCCGGCTCCAGGAAACCAGGCTCAAATGGGAATCCCGTTCTCTGCCCACCTACACCCTGCCCCGGGAGCAGCTTTTATCGGCCCTGCTGCGTCAGTATTTTTTCGTATCGCTTTACCGGGCCTGCGCGCTCTCACTGGCCGCAGAAAACACCAGCCGCCTGGCCGCCATGCAGGCCGCCGAAAAAAATATTGATGAACGTCTGGATGAGCTTAAGACATCTTACCAGCACGAAAGGCAGGCGGCCATAACTGAAGAGCTGCTTGATATTATTTCCGGCTTTAGGGCGGTTAAGGGCAGTTTAGAATCCGAAGGTTAAAATTGAAACCCTTGCCCGAGAAGGGGATCCAGCGTTGAACGAAATATTGAATATTTTCTGATTAATATTTGACAGGGGCATGAAGGTAAAACCAACTCAAGGATAGAATTTATAACTCATGAAACTGACCATTAAATTAATGCCTCCCTATAAAAAAAGGGGAGATCCTGCAGAACACACTTTAGAGCTGACGTCTGAAGGGATCGAGCTTCAACAATTAGCCAATTACCTTTCAAGGGAGTGGAGTGACAGGTTTGACTTTGAGCTGATCGATAGTAATCAGCTGCTGACAGCCGAATTTATGGTAAACGGTAAGCACTCAGACCTAACCCACTCGGTTAAAGACGGAGACAGGATAACAGTAGTCCCCTATATTTGCGGCGGTTAACCCTACCAGACTCATGACCGGATAAAAAGCCTGCTGCGATAGTAGAGAAAGTAAATAAGTTAAGGTATGCGTAGCAGTTATTTTAAAATAATATGTTTTGTAGTAGAGATATGACGTTTCATAAAAGAAAGTTAAATTGTAGTTTCCGGGCATTGAAAGAATGGAAGGCTTTCTCGGAAAAATGGAGGTGCAGCAATTGGCATCAGCTGAAGAACTGGAAAGAAAATATGTGCTGCGGTCTTGGGCCGTCCAGGGCAGTATGCCCTATGAGGAAATAGTCGGCGGAGAAGGTTGCTGGTTCTGGGAAAAAAGCGGCAAGAAATACCTGGACTTCTCTTCTCAGTGGGTTAACACCAATATTGGCCACCAGCACCCGAAAGTGATTGAAGCAATTAAAGAGCAGGCCGATAAACTCTGTTACATTGCCCCCAATTTTGGCAACGAAACCAGGGGTAAGCTGGCAGAACAGATTGTCAAATATACCCCCGGTGATCTGAACAAAGTCTTTTTCACCCTGGGCGGGGGCGAATCAAACGATAATGCCATTAACCTGGTTCGCCAGGTTACCGGCCGTCATAAGGTTATGGCCCGCTACCGATCCTACCACGGAACTACTCTGGGTGGACTCAGCATTAGTGGGGAACCACGCCGACAGCCAGCTGAACCGCTGCTGCCCGGGATAGTTCGTCTCTTCGACCCCTATTGTTATCGCTGCAGCTTCGGACAGAGTTACCCCGGCTGCGGCCTGGAATGTGCGGAGCATATTCGGGAAGTAATGCTCTATGAAGGGCCGGGATCAATAGCCGCCGTATTCCTCGAGCCCGTCACTGGAACAAACGGTGTCTTTATCCCTCCGAAAGAATACCTGCCGCGGGTCCGCGAGATCTGCGATGAATTCGGCGTGCTGCTCGTTGCCGATGAGGTAATGACAGGCTGGGGCCGCACCGGTAAGTGGTTTGGCGTAGAAAACTGGGACGTAATTCCCGATGTTATGACCATGGCCAAGGGAGTAACTCAGGGCTACATGCCGCTTGGTGCGGTTGTGGTCAGCCAGAAAATTGCTGATTACTATGATGATAACTTTTTCTGGTACGGCCTGACCTACAGCGGGCATCCCCTGGCCTGTGCCGCCGGCATTGCCACGGTTAAAATATACGAAGAAGAAAACCTGATTGATAATTCCGCCCGAATGGGTGCAAAGTTAAAGACCAGGCTGGAGCAGATTAAAGAAAAACACCCCTCGGTGGGCGATGTTCGCGCAATTGGTCTTTTCTCTTCTATTGAACTGGTTAAGGACCGCGAAACAAAAGAACCGCTGGCTCCCTGGAACGGGCCTGACCCCGGTGTCATGGCAAAAATCAATAAATGCCTGCGTGATAAGGGTGTTTATGTTTATATCCGATGGAATTATCTTTTTATTGCTCCACCCTTGGCTATTAACGAAGAAGAGCTGAAATTTGGACTGGATGCTGTTGACGAGTGTCTGGAAATCGCTGATCAAGTTCTTTAATGTATTATTGTTATTTAACAGGATCTATAGTTTAAGCAGGATGCGGATTTAAGATCCCGCAACTTTTTTAATGATTTAATATGTTCGCTAAAACAAACAAAACAAACAAAACAAA
>PXBM01000116.1 GCA_003566935.1 Syntrophomonadaceae bacterium
AAGCATGGGAAGGCGGCCGGACGCTAAAAGATACCCTGGCCGGAGAAGAACTTGTTCTTAAAAACCTTGGCGAGAAAAAGCTTGAAGATTGTTTTGACCCCGCCTATTACCTGCAGCGGGTTGATTATATTTACCGCAGGCTGAAAATATAAGGGAGGAAAATAATTTGAAAAAAGGCGAGTTTCTATACGAAGGAAAAGCGAAGAAGATTTACCGCACTGATGATCCCGGTCTTTACCTGGTTGAGTTTAAGGATGATGCCACCGCCTTTGACGGGGTTAAAAAAGACAAATTAGCTGATAAGGGAATTTTAAACAACCGTCTCTCTGCCATATTTTTTGAACTTCTGGAAGAAAAGGGTGTGGAGACGCACTATGAAAAAACCATAAGCGAGCGGGAGATGCTGGTTAAATCGCTGGAGATTATTCCGGTTGAAGTGATCGTCCGCAATATCGCTGCCGGCAGCCTGTCGAAAAGGCTGGGTATTCCGGAAGGAACAGTGATGAAGAAGACCGTGCTCGAGTTTTCTTTGAAAGACGATGAACTGCACGACCCGATGATTAATCACTACCATATTTATGCCATGGACCTGGCTGCCCCTGAAGAGATGGCTGAGATTGAAAAAGCTGCCCTGAGGGTTAACGAGCTCCTGGTACCTTACCTGCGCGAAAAGGGCATTACCCTGGTAGATTTCAAGCTGGAGTTCGGCCGTCACGGAGATAAGATCCTGTTAGGTGATGAGATTTCTCCTGATACCTGCCGTTTCTGGGACAGCAGCAGCCAGGAAAAACTGGATAAAGATCGTTTCCGCCGGGATATGGGCGGTGTAGTTGAAGCTTACCGTGAAGTTTTGAGGCGTTTGGAAGGGGGAGAATAACATGCAGTGGAAAGCTAAGGTGGAAGTGACTTTGAAGAAAGCGGTGCTTGACCCCCAGGGTGCTGCCGTTGAGAAGTCGCTTCAGGCCCTGGGGTATGATGGTGTAAGCCAGGTCAGGGTCGGAAAATATATTGAGCTTAATCTTGAAGCAAATGACCGGGAGGAAGCAGCGGCGCGCGTAGAAGATATGTCCCGCCGCCTGCTCAGCAACCCGGTCATTGAAGATTATAGCTATGTTTTACAGGAGGCCGGGCTATGAAATTTGGTGTAATTGTTTTCCCCGGTTCAAACTGTGACCTGGATTCCTACCACCTGGTACGCGATGTTTTAAACAAGGAAGTAGAATATATTCACTACAGTGAAAAAAGTGTAGGCAGGCGCGATGTGATCATCCTGCCCGGTGGTTTTACTTACGGAGATTACCTGCGTTCAGGGGCGATAGCCCGTTTCAGCCCGGTAATGAATGCCGTGGCTGAATTTGCCGACAAAGGAGGCCTGGTGCTGGGGATTTGTAACGGTTTCCAGGTGCTGACCGAAGCTGGCCTGCTGCCAGGTGCCCTCTGCCGGAACCACCATCTGCAGTTCCGCTGCGAGCAGGTATTTGTCAGGGTCGATAATAACAGCCTGCCCTTTACCCTTTCTGCTTCGCTTGGCAAGGTGCTGGAAATGCCGGTGGCTCATGGCGACGGTAGCTACTATGCGCCGCCTGAGCTGCTGGAAGAAATGAAAGCAAACGATCAGATTGTCTTCCGCTATACCGATCAAAATGGGGATGTAACCCCGCAAGCCAATCCAAATGGTTCCCTTGAAAATATAGCCGGAGTCTGTAACCGGGCCGGTAACGTGGTCGGCCTGATGCCTCATCCTGAAAGAGCCGGGGAAAAAGTTTTAGGTTCCAGGCACGGTTTAATTATCTTTAAATCTATCATCAGCTACTTAACAGGCCGGGAGGTGGTTCGCAATGTCTGATCAGGATCTGCATCGGACCCTGGGGCTTACCGACCATGAATACAAATTAATTACCGAACAGATGGGCCGTGAGCCCAATGAAGTTGAGCTGAATATGTACAGCGTAATGTGGTCAGAGCACTGCAGTTACAAGCATTCACGTTCGGCCCTGAAGCTGTTTCCCACTACCAGTCCCCGGGTAATCCAGGGGCCCGGTGAAAATGCCGGTGTAGTCGATATCGGCGACGGTTGGGCAGCCGTATTTAAAATTGAAAGCCACAATCACCCTTCAGCTATTGAACCGCACCAGGGTGCGGCAACTGGTGTTGGCGGGATTTTAAGAGATATTTATACCATGGGAGCGCAGCCGGTTGCCTTCCTGAACTCCCTGCGTTTTGGCAATCTTGAGACAGCCCGCGGACGGTACCTCTTTGACGGGGTAGTAGGCGGTATTGGCGGTTACGGTAACTGTGTCGGTATTCCGACCGTGGCCGGCGAGGTATTTTTTGAACCATGCTACGAGGGAAACCCCCTGGTTAATGCCATGTGCGTGGGTATTATGCCGGCAGATCAGCTGGTGCTGGGTAAAGCCAGCGGTGAAGGCAACCTGGTAGTACTGGTAGGAGCGCTGACCGGGCGCGATGGTATACACGGTGTTACCTTTGCCTCTGAAGAGCTTTCCGAAGAGTCGGAGGAGAAAAGACCGGCCGTGCAGGTAGGGGATCCATTCATGGGTAAACTGCTGATGGATGCCACCCTGGAAACAATCGGCAAGAAGCTCGTAACCGGAGTCCAGGATTTTGGCGGGGCCGGGTTGACCTGTGCCCTGACGGAAACTGCTTCCCGCGCCGGCACCGGTATTGAAGTTGACCTGGACCAGGTGCCGCTCAGGGAAGAGGATATGCACCCCTTTGAAATTCTTACCTCGGAGTCGCAGGAAAGAATGCTCTTAATTGTTGAGCCGGATAAGCTGAAAGCAGTTGAAGAAGTTTTCGGGCGCTGGGACTTAAAACCGGCTGTTATCGGCAAGGTTACCTCAGGTGAAACGGTCACCGCCCGCTACCGGGGAGAAGTTGTTGCCTCGGTTCCGGCAGCCAGCGTTGCCGGAGGAGCCCCTGTTTACAACCCGGAAAGCCGGGAACCGGCCTATTTTCGGGAACTGGCCAACTATGACCCGCTCAATATGCCTCTTCCGGAAGACTACGGAGAAGTGCTGCTTAAACTATTGGCAGCGCCGGACATCGCTTCGAAGGAATGGGTTTGGCGGCGTTATGATTACATGGTCCGCACCTGCACGCTGCAGGGTCCCGGTGGAGATAGTGCGGTTATACGGATTAGGGAAACCGGCAAAGCCCTGGCCATGAGTGTTGACGGAAACGGCAGGCACACCTACCTAGACCCATACCGGGGCGGTATGATGGCCGTGGCAGAGGCCACACGCAACCTGAGCTGCAGCGGGGCCGATCCGATCGGTATTACCGATTGCCTTAATTTCGGCAACCCGGAAAAACCGGAAATCTACTGGCAGTTCAGTCAGGCCGTGGAAGGAATGGCCGAAGCCTGCCGCGTCCTGAATGTTCCCGTTGTCGGCGGAAATGTAAGTTTCTACAATGAGGTTCAAGGTGAAGCGATCTACCCCACCCCGGTAGTAGGAGCAGTTGGCTTGCTTAAGGATCCTGCCAAACAATGTGTTCCGGCCCTGAGACGCGACGGTGATCACCTCTTCCTGCTCGGACCCCAGGAAGTGTCGCTTGGCGGCAGCCAGTATTTGAAAAGCTGGTGCGGCAAAGTTTCCGGCAGCCTGGCCGAAGTAGATCTGGAAGCGGAAAGAGATGTGCAGGATCTGATTCGCGATCTAATCAATGCGGATCTGGTTCAATCGGCCCACGATCTCTCCGATGGCGGATTGGCTGTTGCCCTGGCTGAGTCCTGTTTAAGCGGCAGGATTGGCGCACAGGTTAACCTGGCGCCTTCAGATTACCTGCCCCTGGCCTTATTTGGCGAGGGACCTTCGCGGGTCCTGTTTTCTGTCGCCCCGGAAGATGCCGACCGGGTATCGCAGCTAATTATGGAAGCAAAGGTTGAATCTTCAAAAATCGGCATTGTCAAGGGAGATGCTTTGATAATCTCCCATGGCGATGATATAATACTGAAGTTGGAACTGTCCGCTATGCAAGCGGCCTACGAGGAGGTTTTTTCATGCATCATGGAGTAGCCCCCACCGGGAAGCTGCGCGAAGCCTGTGGGGTTTGTGGCGGTTTTGCTGATGATCAACCCCTGGCTTTTATGACCTGCTTTGCTCTTTATGCCCTGCAGCATCGCGGGCAGGAGAGCGCCGGAATTACGGCAGGCCCCGGTGAAGGCCGAAAAATGTGGACCAAGAGAGGATTGGGCCTGGTTTCAGAAGTTTTTCCTGATACTGCAGACTTAAAAGGGATTGTCTGCAAGATGGCAATTGGCCATGTCCGCTATCCTTACGATGCAGATGGCCGGGATTTTGAAAATAGTCAGCCCCTGAAATTGCGTTACCGTCATGGTGAGCTGGCAATTGCCCACAACGGTCACCTGCTGAATGCCCGGGAACTGCGGGAAGAGCTGGAGTGCCAGGGCGCAATATTTCAGACAGATACAGACAGCGAACTGCTGGCTCATATGATCGCCAGGCAGGGCAGTGAAAGCCTGGAGGAAGCGCTGGCAGAAGTTGTGCCGAGGTTAAAAGGAGCTTTTGCCTTTGTCCTGACCGACGGTCACAAGGTTATCGGCTTGCGGGACGGGAACGGATTCAGGCCACTCTCGTTAGCGAGCTTTACTGATGGCGGTTATTTTGTAGCTTCGGAAACCTGTGCTTTTGATACGATCGGAGCGACTTATATCCGCGATATCGAACCGGGGGAAATGGTAATTTTAGACGAAGAAGGAGTGCACAGCCGCCAGGCGGTGGAAAGCCCCAGCACTAACCTGTGCATATTTGAGTATATTTACTTTGCCCGCCCAGACAGCAACCTGCAGGGCAGAAATGTCCACCTCGTGCGTCGGGAGTTAGGTCGCCGCCTGGCCCGGGAACATCCCGTTGAAGCAGATATTGTTTCAGGGGTTCCCGATTCGAGCATTGCTGCAGCTTCAGGTTTTGCCGAAGAGGCCGGGCTGCCATACGAAATGGGTCTGGTTAAAAATCGTTATATCGGTCGAACTTTTATTAAGCCGACTCAGAAAATGCGCGAAGAAGGGGTCGATCTGAAGCTCAATGCCGTGAAGAAAATTGTTGAAGGTAAGCGCGTTGTCCTGGTGGATGACTCAATTGTCCGCGGTACAACCAGCCTAAAACTAATCCGGATCATGAAGCGGGCCGGGGCAACCGAAGTGCATTTGCGGATTAGTTCACCGCCGGTTACCGGTTCCTGTTATTACGGAATTGATACACCCGACAAACAGGATCTGATTGCCCATAAACGTAGTCCTGCGGAGATATCTGAGATGATCAGCGCTGATTCGATCGGTTTCCTCAGTCTTGATCAGGTTAAGGGTGCGGTTGATTTGCCGGAAGATGTTTTCTGTACTGCCTGTTTCAGTGGTGATTACCCCGTGGAACCGTAAAAAGCGAAGGTTGAATGTTGGAAGTTGGAAACTTGGATAAG
>PXBM01000056.1 GCA_003566935.1 Syntrophomonadaceae bacterium
ATATCCCTGTGAACAACTCCGGCTTTATGAGCCTCTTCCAGGGCTTCAGCTATCTGGCGGGAAATCCTGACCGCTTCGTGAACTGGAAGGCGGCCTTTTTCACGGATATGTTGCTTCAGGTTGCTGCCATCAACATGTTCCATAATCATAAAATAGGTGCCTTCCTGTTCACCAACATCGTAAATATTAACAATATGAGGGTGGGACAAAGCAGCTGCGGACTGAGCTTCACGTTCAAAGCGGCGGATAAATGCAGCATCTCCGGTCATTTGATCTTTTAATATTTTTATAGCTATGGTCCTTTTTAACAGAAGGTCCCGGCCCCTGTAGACCCGGGCCATCCCACCTTCAGCAATTTTTTCAATTAATTCATAGCGCTCAGCTAATACTTTACCAACCATTAAGCTTTCTGACCCCCAATATTGGTTGCTACAACCACGGTAATGTTGTCGAAACCACCCCGTGAATTGGCCAGCTTGATCAATGACTCAGCCAACTTTTCCGGGTCGGGTTGCTTCGATGATTCTTTCAATATCTCTACATCACGGACCATGTTAGTGAGACCGTCCGTACAAAAAATCAATGTTGACCCTTTCTCAATCTTTTCTTCACTAATATCCAGTTGCAAATCAGGTGATATGCCAAGAGCCCGGGTTAAAACATGCCGCTGGGGATGGTTTTCTGCCTCCTCAGGGCTGATCTGGCCCGATTCGACAAGCTGTTCCACCAGGGAATGATCCCTGGTTAAAAGCTTTATTTGGCCGTCATTTATCAAGTATGCCCTGCTGTCACCGATATGACCGATAGTCAGGCGGTTTCCGCAAAGCAGGCCGGCTGTAAAAGTTGTGCCCATACCTTTACGCTCTGAGGAATTTACAGCTTCATTTAAGACTTGTTCATTTGCCTTTATAATAAGGTTACTAAGCATTTCGCGGGCTTTTTCTGCAGTGGGAAGGTTAACGCGGTCAAAATCAGTCCAGAACTGCTCCGCTGCCGTTACAGCAATACTGCTGGCAACATTACCGGCACGGTGACCGCCCATGCCGTCAGCAACAGCCAGCAAAGCTGAGCTGGAATCAGTCTCAGCAAAACAGCTATCTTCATTACGCGGGCGTTCTAATCCCTTGTTGGTCAGACCTGCTACAAGCACCTACAATAACCTCCTGCCTCGTTTGAGCTTTCGCCACGTCAAGTATAGCAAATAGACCGGACCCAGGCAACAATTAGCTGTTTTTCCTCCACCTTGCGATAAAAAAGCCGTCTAATTTGTGACGGTGAGGCCAGGTGGTAATCGCAGGTCCTGTTTCCAGTTTTGCCTGGAGCGAACCGGGAATTAGAGGGTGAAGATTTTCCAGTTCAAAATCAGGATGCCTGCGGCTGAACTCTTCTATAACATGGCTTGTTTCTTCCGGTTCAGTCGTGCAGACTGAATAAAGCAGCTTCCCGCCCGGCAGCAGGATATGTGCAGCAGCATCTAAAAGCTCCAGCTGCAGGGTTTGCAGCTCCTGCAAATCGGCTTCTTTACGGCGCCACTTAATTTCAGGTAAACGCCTGATAACACCAAGACCGCTGCAGGGAGCGTCAACCAGGATCGCTGTGGGAACAGGCACTTTATCTCTATCAACTTTCCGTCCATCAGCCAGAATCGGCTGTACAGATTGCAGATTAAGACGTGCAACAGCCTTTTCTATTAACTGCAGGCGGCTCTTTTGCATTTCAACAGCAAAGATTTGTCCCCGGTCATCCATCAGTTCGGCAAGGTGAGTTGTTTTGCCTCCGGGGGCGCTGCACAAATCAATAACTGTATCTTCCGGATTCGGATCCAGCAGAGGAGCAACCAGGGCCGAGCTTTCACCCTGGATGGTGTATAAACCGCTTCTGAAAAACTCAGTTCCCGCGGGATCAGATCCACCGGGATAAATCAGCATCCCTGGGACAGTTGCTGAAGGGATAGTTTCTATTCCTGCGGCAGCCAATTTATCCTGCAGCTCTTCAGGACTGTTTTCCAGGCGATTAGGGCGAATAGAGACGGGAGGTTTAAGATTGGAGGCCTGTGCCCAGCTTTCTGTTTCCTCAAGGCTGTAACGCTTTAACATCCTCACGACAAGCCACTCAGGGATACTATATTTTAGGGCAAGATATTTTTCCGCAGCTTTACCCCGTTCCGGCCAGGGCAGGTCACCCGTTTCAGCAGAAAGGCGCCTGAGAAGCGCGTTGGCCAGGCCGGCTACTCCCCGGTGGCCGTAGCGGCGGGCCAGTTTTACTGCTTCGTTAACAGCTGCATAAGCCGGTATGCGTTCCATATAAAGTAGTTGGTAGGCGCTAAGGCGGAGGAGGTTGCGCACCCATGGCGTCATTGAGTCAATCGGACGCCTGGAGTACAGGTTTAAGGCCCAATCAATTGTATTCAAGCGCTGAATGGTTCCACCGGCAAGATAAACGGCCAGGGCCCTTTCATCTTCAGGCAGATGATCAACAACTGCCGGAAGGGCCAGGTTCAGGTAGGCCAGATCCTGTTCATATCTGACCAGGGCATGAAGCGCAGCCTCACGGGCACTTCGGGGCTGTTTAACGCTACCTGTCAAGACTGCTCTTCTCCATCCAGGCAGAGGCCGGGCTCAATCCGGTAGCCGCAGCAAAAAGAACCGGCGCTCATTGCTTTTTTACCGGCCGGCTGCAGGTCGAGCAAAGACAGGGGTCCGTCGGATGCTGCAACTGTTAGCGAATCTTCCCCAACGGCCAGGATCTTCCCTGGTTTTTTTTCATAACTTTTTTTAATAGACGTGCTCTCCGAATCCGGCCTGGCTGCCCGCCAGACTTTAATGCGCCTGCCCTCAAATGTGGTATAAGCGCCGGGCCAGGGATTTAAACCGCGAATCTGGTTATAAATATCAAGGGCTGGCCGATTCCAATCAATCCGCTCATCATCCTTCGACAGCGGTGGAGCATAGGTGGCCTGTGCATGGTCCTGTGGCACAGCCGCAGCTCTACCGGCAGCAATGGCATTAATCGACCTCAGCAACAGGGAAGCGCCCTTTTCCGCCAGGCGATCGTGCAGCATGCCGGCAGTATCACCGGGAGAGATTTCCTCTTTTTCACGCATGATTATATCGCCGCCATCAAGGACAGATGACATTTTTATTATGGTAACCCCACTGTAGTCTGCCCCATCGATTACAGCGCGGTGTATGGGAGCTGCCCCACGGTAATAAGGCAGGTAAGAAGCATGCAGGTTAATACACCCCATGGGCGGCAGGGTAAGCAGTTCTGGTGGCAATATCCTGCCGTAGGCAACGGTAACAACCAGATCGGGCGCTTTGTCTTCCAGCTGGTTAATAAATTCACCCCGATTGCTAATATCCTCGGGCTGGATGATGGAAAGTCCCTGTTCAAGGGCCCACTGCTTGGTCGGTGCATAACGGACCTTGCCCCCTCTTCCGACAGGACGGTCCGGGGGAACAACCAGGGCTTCAAGCCGGTGAGGTGACAGGCTTAGCAGCGCAAGGGAAGGCAGGGCAAAATCCGGGGTGCCCATAAAAATTATTTTAAGATCTTTCAACTCTGTTCCTCGCTTTGCAGTTCTTCGGGATCGATCATACGTACAGCTTTATCAGTGATAAGGATGCCGTCCAGATGATCCATTTCATGCTGCAAAATCCTGGCCAGCAACCCTTCTGCTTCCAAATATATTTCTTGTCCTTCACGATTGAGGGCCCTGACGGCAATTTTTATCGCCCGCGGTATTTCACCGCATTGATCGGGCACACTGAGACAGCCTTCGATACCAAGCTCTTCACCTTCGGCTTCAACACAGACCGGGTTGATTAATTCAATTACTTTTTCCGCTTCTCCCTCTTCGGACATTACCAGGGCAACCAGTATTCTTTTTGGCACACCAACCTGGTTGGCTGCCAGTCCCACTCCTTTTGCTTCATGCATGGTTTCGATCATATCATCTAAAAGGCGTAAAACACCTTGATTTATCTTTTTCACTTCATTAGTCGGGCTGCGCAAAGCAGGATGGTTGTCGTTTAGAATTTGTCTTAAAGCCATTTTCCGCCACCACCTTCTATAAAATTATAACACTACCTGTGGATTAAAATCTACTGTGAGGCGAACCGTAAAGGGAGGCTTACATGTATGGTATTCCCGGATAAGTTTGCGGATACCAGGGGCAAGCCTGGTCAATCCTTCCCCTTTCAGGAGTGTCTGGACCCGGTACTGTTCTTTAATTCGGTACAGCGAAGCCGGAGCCGGCCCCATTAGCTCAAATTCCTCAGCCAGCGGTTCCAGCAGATCTGTAAACCAGTTTGCCGCTTTAAAAACTGCATTTTCGTCTTCAGCACTAAAAAGAAATCGAATTAAGTCTGAAAAAGGCGGATAGGCAAGCTGGCGGCGGTTTTCAAGTTCCTGTTCAAAAAAAGTACAGTAGTCATGATCTGCAGCAGCCAGGATACTGTAATGACCGGGGTGATAAGTCTGAACTACAACCTTCCCCCCTTTTGGACCGCGGGCAGTGCGCCCGGAAACCTGGGTCAGCAGCTGGAAGGTGCGTTCCGGGGCTCTGAAATCAGGCAAATTCAAAGTTGTATCGGCAGCGACAACCCCGACCAGGGTTACCCCGGGAAAGTCAAACCCCTTGGCAATCATCTGGGTGCCGATCAGAATACTTGCTTTCCCTTCTTTGAAGCGGCGATAATAATCCTGGTGAGCCTTTCTGCTGGTGGTGGTGTCCCTGTCCATCCGGATCAACGAAACATCAGGATAAAGATTTTTCACTTCATCTTCAACCCGCTGCGTCCCGGCGCTGAAATATTTTATTTTAATTCCTCCGCAGGAAGGGCAGGTTGCCGGCACAACATCCTCATGAGCACAGTAATGACAGCACATTACCTGCCGGTCTTTATGCAGGGTCATTGAAACATCGCAGGAAGGACAGCGCACGACAAACCCGCATTCCCGGCATAAGACAAACCCGGCAAAGCCGCGCCGGTTAATAAAGAGCAGGGCCTGCTCGTCACGCTCCAGCACCCCGTTTAGCTCTTCCAGCAGGGGTCTGCTGAAGATGTGGCGGTGTCCCTCTTTTAGCTCTCTGCGCATATCAACAACTTCGACCGGGGGCAGCTGGGTCGGGGTAACCCTTTCTTTTATCCGCAGCAGGGTTGACTTCCCTTCTGCGGCACTATGGTAACTTTCCAGTGACGGGGTAGCGCTTCCCAGAAGCAGCACTGCCTTGTTGTAACGGGCCCGCCACCAGGCTACATCGCGGGCATGATAGCGCGGAGCATCCTCCTGCTTGTAGGTAGTTTCATGCTCTTCATCAATGATGACCAGGCCGATAGATTTAAGAGGGGCAAAAACTGCGGACCTGGCACCTAGGACAACTTTGGCTTCTCCATCCAGGATAGCCTGCCACTGGCGGCTTTTTTC
>PXBM01000283.1 GCA_003566935.1 Syntrophomonadaceae bacterium
ATATCTAGAGGAGGTCATGTTAATTGTTTAATCTTAAGACACACTGGCTATTACTATTAGTAGCAGTACTCTTTGCTTTTGCAGCATTTGGCTGCGGTGAAGAAGCTGCAGATCCGGTCGATGATGATCCGGCCGAAGAACCCGCAGACGATGCGGAATTTGAAGGTGAAGTATTAATCGGAATCATGGTTCCCACCACAGGTTCTGAAGCTGCAGACGGCACCGACATGGAAAACGCTGCCCTGCTTGCAGTGGAAGAAATCAACGAAGCAGGTGGTGTTATGGGACACAGGATCGTTACCACTACCGGTGACGATGGCTGTGACCCGTCAATGGCAACTGCCGCTGCCAGCCAGCTGGTATCGGAAGAAGTAGTTGCTTTAGTTGGCGGCTACTGCTCGGGTGCTACCCTGCCGACCCTTGCTATCTATGGTGAAGCAGGCATCCCCTTTGTAATTGCTGCATCAAATGCGACCAGCCTGATTGATGAAAACCCGGGCTGGGGCTTTATGATCAACAGTACCGGCCTGGACCAGGCCGCAACTGCCGCAGCCAAGTTTGAAGAGCTTGGCGTGGAAACTATTGGTGTGATGGATTCAGGCGATGCTTATTCAGCCGACTTGAAAGAACAAACCATTCTGCAGTGGGAAGATGCAGGCCACGAAGTAGTGGCTGATGATACTGTTCAGAGAGGAGAAGTAGACTTCTCCGCATTTGTTACAACAATTATGTCTGAACAGCCTGATGGGATTTACTGGACTGGATATCAGGCAGAAGGTGCGCTTTTAATCCGCCAGCTGCGTGAAGGTGGTTATGAAGGCGTTATAATGGTTGGAGACGGTTCCAGCGCCCAGGAATTGATTGACCTGGCCGGAGATGAAGCAGAAGGTGTTCTCTGCACCGGTCCTCCGCTGACCGACTTCCTTCCGGCAGCCCAGAACTTTATCCAGCGTTACGAGGAGTCATTCCCACGCGAACCGGGTGCTTATGCTGCCCTTACTTATGACGCAGCCAGGCTTTTGTTTGACGCCATGGAACGAGCCGGCTCTTTTGACAGCGCAGAAATCAGGGATGCTCTCGAAGCTACCGACGGCTTTGAAGGACTGGCCGGCCCGATTAGCTTTACCGACCAGAACACCCTGGCAAGAAGTAACTTTGTTATATTAGAAGCCCGTGATGGAAGATGGGCTTTAGTTGAGTAAGCCGACTGAATAAAAAGCGCGCAGGCCCGGTTATTTACCGGGCCTGCTCTTCTTGAGAGGGGAACAGATGGCTATTCATGAAATTCTAATTCAGCAGCTCTTTAACGGCTTACTAATCGGTTCATTTTACGGCCTGGTTGCTGTAGGTTACTCAATGGTTTACGGTATTATAAAGTTATTAAACTTTGCTCATGGCGATATTTATATGCTCGGTGCTTTTTCCGGGCTTGTTTTCTTATCGATAATATCTCCTACAATTGGAGCAGGCTGGGGTTCCCTTATTTTGGGGATGTTAATCAGTATGATCTTAGTTGGCCTGGTTGGAGTGTTAATTCAGCGAGTAGCATACCGGCCGATGCTTAAAGCGCCAAGACTCTCAATCCTGATTACAGCCCTGGCAGTATCGATGATTTTATATAACACGATTATGCTGCTTTCATCCGGACGGTTTTTACCGTTCCGAACTGAAATCAGCACAGAAAGCTTCTTTTTAGGCCCTCTGCGACTGAATGAAACCAGGGTCGTGCTTATTGTCGCTGCCTTTGCCCTGATGTTTATTATGCACATGTTTATCACCAAGACCATGTATGGTAAAGCGATGCGGGCTATTTCCATGGACAGAGATACCTGCCAACTCATGGGCATTGATGTTTATAAAATTATTGCCCTGACCTTTTTTGTCGGTTCGGCCCTGGCAGCTGGTGCCGGTATCATGGCCGGGGTTTATTACGGAACCATTCATTTTTACATGGGCTTTTTAATTGGTTTAAAAGCATTTACCGCCGCAGTAATAGGCGGCATCGGGATAATTCCCGGAGCGATGCTGGGTGGGCTCTTACTGGGACTCCTTGAGTCATTTGGAACCCAGATACCTTTTATTGGAACAGTTTGGAAAGATGTTTTTGCTTTTGCCTTCTTAATTCTGTTCTTAATCTTTAAGCCGAATGGCCTGCTGGGACGCAGTGAAAAGGAGAGGATGTAGCTTTTATGGCAGAGATAAAAAAGAAAGCTAAAACGACTAATCCTTTTGAAACCATCATAGAAGCTCTGTTTATCTTTTTTGAAAAGAAAATAAACATGTATGCTTTTATAGCCCTGGCAGTTGGTTTCTTGATTATTTTTCCAAATGTTTCAAGCAGGTTTACCCAGGAGATTATGACTAACCTCTTCTTTTATGTAGTTGTCTGCCTGGGGTTAAATATAATTGTTGGCTATGCCGGTCTACTGCACCTCGGTTTCGCTGCATTTTTTGCCGTTGGAGCCTATACTACCGGTATTTTAAGTTCAAGAATGGGCATGGACTTTTGGTTAACCATACCATTTAGTATCTTGGCAGCAATAATTGCCGGACTGGCCATCGGTTTTCCCACCCTGAGGCTGCGCGGTGACTACCTGGCAATTGTTACTCTCGGCTTTGGTGAAATAACCAGGTTAACGATCAGGAACCTGGATGTAACCGGCGGGGCTATTGGGCTTATTGGCATTCAACGTCCAGTTTTTTTTGGTATCACATTAAACCAGATTTCACATTTTTATTACATGTTTTTCATACTGGCCATTTTGGCAATTATTATATCCTACAGACTGGAAAATTCACGCATGGGTCGGGCCTGGGAATATATCCGCGAAGATGAAGATGCGGCGGCGGCAATGGGTATTAATGTTGTTACCACGCGCCTTTATGCTTTTATTATCGGCTCAGCTTTTGGAGCAGTTGGGGGATCGTTTTTCGCTGCTAAGATGACCGCCATTTCACCGGATTCTTTTATGTTTATTCACTCTGTCATGTTCCTGATGGCTGTAGTCCTTGGTGGAATGGGGAAAATACCGGGAGTTGTCCTCGGTTCGATGCTTGTAGTTTTAATCCCTGAAGTTGCCAGGGGCATTGGGCCGTACCGCTTGTTGATCTTTGGTTTCCTGTTATTGATAATAATGCTTTACCGTCCACAGGGTATCTGGCCGGATAAACCTGCTATATCTGCAAAAGAATAATTGGGGGTGTTTAAGTGGCACTACTGGAAATAAAAGACCTAACCTTAAGATTCGGCGGGTTGTGCGCTGTAAACGCCCTCTCGTTGGAAATTGAAGAAGGTTCTATCAGAAGCCTGATCGGGCCAAATGGTGCTGGTAAAACCTGTGTTTTTAACTGCATGACCGGCTTTTATATACCAAGTGACGGTGAAATAATATTCCAGGGTCAAAGCCTGAGGGATAAAAAGCCACACTATATTACTTACCTTGGTTTAGCCAGGACTTTTCAAAACCTGAGACTTTTTAAAGGAATGTCAGTCCTGGAAAATGTAATGTCCGGAATGCACTGCCGTACGAACGCTGCTTTCCTGACCACTGTATTAAAAACCAAAGGACAGAAAGCCGAGGAAAAGTATATCCACGAAGTAGCTGAAGAATGTTTAGATTTTGTCGGTATTCTTGACAAGAAAGATTTTATTGCCAGCAACCTGCCTTACGGCGATCAGCGTAAGGTAGAATGGGCCAGGGCCCTGGCAACCCAGCCTAAACTATTGCTGCTTGATGAACCGGCAGCAGGCTTGAACAAGGACGAAAAATCACGCTTGATTGAGCTAATGCACCGCATTCGTGATGAGCGCAATATAACTATCTTCCTGATTGAACATGATATGGGCCTGGTCATGAAGATTTCCGAAAAGATCTTCGTTATTGACTATGGCGTTAAAATTGCCGAAGGAACCGCCCAGGAAGTCAGGGATAACCCTAAAGTTGTGGAAGCCTACCTCGGAAAAGAAGAGGAGGAGGAAACAGCATGAGTGAACCAGTCCTATCTTTAAAAGACTTAGAAACCCGTTACGGACAAATTTATGCCCTGCGAGGCATCAACATGGATGTGCAGGAAGGCGAAATAGTAGCTCTTCTTGGGGCCAATGGTGCGGGTAAAAGTACAACCCTGAAAACAATATCTAGTTTGATTCAAGCTTCCTCGGGAAGTGTTCTCTTCAAAGGCCAGGATATCACCTATACGCAGCCGCATGCCATTGTTGAAATGGGTGTAATCCATGTGCCTGAAGGACGGATGATATTTAAGGGGTTAACGGTTAAGGAGAACCTGGAACTTGGTTCTTTCACATTGAATTACAATGAAATCCGTAAAAAAAGGATGAAAAATGTATTTGAACTGTTCCCGATTTTAGAAGAACGCCAGCAGCAAATGGGCGGCTTTCTATCCGGCGGTGAGCAGCAGATGCTGGCCATGGGGCGCGCTTTAATGACAGAACCGAAACTGCTGCTTTTGGATGAACCATCGATGGGTTTAGCTCCGCTCATTGTTAATAACATCATGGATATTATTAAGCAGATTAACAAGGACCAGGGCACAACCATTCTACTTGTCGAACAGAACGCCAAGGCTGCCCTGAAGTTTGCCAACCGGGCATATGTTCTGGAAACAGGAGAGATAGTTATGGAAGGCAGCGGCGAAGAAATGAGTAAAGATGAGAGCATTGTCAAGGCCTACCTTGGAGAATAAGTTTTTAAATGCGGGGTTAGCTTAACATTAATGCAGATCAATAAAGTAGTTATAGCAGCAATTATAATATTAATGTTAATCTCTGGCATTGTAATACCTGTGGGAGCTAGTGATAACACAGGTACTACTGAAGGTAACGCCGGTACTGTATATTATTTCTGGGGCTACTGTCCTACATGCAGCAAGCCTGAAGAACACGTGGATTTATTTGACGATTACCCGGTTGAGGTAGAAATTTACGAGGTTTTTCAGGATGAAGAAGGTCGTAATAAATACGATCAGGTTAGTGAAGAACTAGGTATTGAAGCCCGTGGTTTTCCAACCCTGGTCTACCAGGATCAGTTCTGGCTCGGCTTCTCAGAAGAAGTCCAGGAAGATATTATTGCCGCCATTGAAGCAACCATGGAAACAGGAGAAGCCGTAGATCGCAGGAATGTATTGAATTTGCCAATTATCGGAGAGGTTGATCTATCTGCCTCTCCGATTTTGCTTAGCACATTTATAATCGCCTTTCTTGACGGGTTTAACCCATGTTCGCTTTTTGTTTTAACATTTCTACTGGCTATAATCATTCACTCCGCTTCCAGGAAGAGGATTTTCCTGGTCGGCTTTACTTTTCTTTTGGTTACTGCGTCTGTATACGGCCTCTTTATACTGGGCATTCTCAATATCATGGTCTTTGTAGCCCAGCTTTTCTGGATCAGCTATATTGTTG